>DASWTR010000439.1:0-5967 GCA_036402035.1 Sphingomicrobium sp. | reverse complement strand
AGCCCCACTGAGCCGGTGGAGAAGTCGACCGGGATCCTGTCCTTGGTCCGGCTAGGGTAGCTTTGCATCCCTCCGAAACCGCGGAAATTCTGGAGCTGCTCGAGGCTTTGCGAGCCGAGCAGATAGTGAATGGCGTGCAGCACCGGCCCGGCATGCGGCTTGACCGCGACCCGGTCGTTCGGCCCGAGCGCGTGGAAATAGAGCGCGGCCATGATCGCGGTCATCGAGGCGCAGCTCGCCTGGTGACCGCCCACCTTCAGCCCGTCGGCGCTGTCGCGGACGTGGTTGGCATGATGGATCGTCCAGGCGGACAGGAACCGCAGCCGATCGTCCAGCACCTTCAGGGCATCGATATCCGCGGCCGTTTTCTTCAGCATTGCGGCGCCATAGCGGGTGCGCGAGGCGGCGCAAATCCGCTCGATACCGCCCCTCGCGAAAAAACTAGCGCAGGATCATAATCTTGGTTATATACCCGCGCTCCAGAGGGACGGGCGCGGGGGCTGCTCGTCCCTCTAACTATTTCAGCCAGCTAGAAATTCGTCCGCCCGGATCGCCAGTTCGGTGCGATTGCCGACGCCCAGCTTCTCGAAGATCGCGTGGAGATAGGCTTTCACCGTGCCCTCGGTGACGCCGAGGTCCTCGGCGATTTCGCGGTTGCGCATCCCCTTGCGGACGAAGCCGATCAGCTGTCGCTCGCGCGGCGCGAGCGAAATCCGCCGCCTGCTGCCAAGCTGGCGCATGCGGGTCGCCAGCTCGGGGTCGATCCAGTTCTGGCCGGCCCGGACGCTGTCGAGACATTCGAGCACGAAGGCAGGGTCCGAGTTCTTGAGCACGATGCCCTGGACCTTGAGCGCCTTGGCCTCGAGCAGGGCGGAGTCGTCGATCGCCGCGGTCAGGAGGACGATCGGCAGTTGCGACTTTGCGCCGCGCAACTGCCGGATCACGTCGATGCCGGTCCCGCCTGGCATCTGGATGTCGAGCAGCAGCAGGTCGGGCTTCAACTCCTCGACCGCCTGGAGCGCCGCCGCTCCGCTTCCGGCCATGCCGACAATCTCGAAGTCGGTGTCGCGCAGCAGCGATTCGAGCGCGGCCCGGATCATCGGATGGTCGTCGGCGAGAAGCAGGCGGGTCATCGCGCGTCGTCCCCGATTGGCAACGAGATCGACACCTTGGTTACGCCCATCCCACGGGACATGTCGAGCGTCCCGCCGGACTCCTCGACCCGCTCCCTAAGCGATGCGGGCAGTTCGATCCGTCCGTCACGGCGAGGGACATCGGCGCCATCGTTGACGATTTCCAGCAACAAATCGTCGCCGTCCGCGGCGAGCCCGATGCTGACAGATTTGGCGGCGGCGTGGCGAACGGCGTTGGCCACCGCCTCTCGAGTAAGCTGGTGGGCGTCGAGCCGAATCCTGGTTGGGATCATCAAGTGGGCGGGGCGGGCCGTGAAATCACATTCGACATCCCATTGCCGCGAAAGATGGGCGGCCAGCGCTTGCAAGTCCTTGGCCAGGTCGTTGAACGCGGCAAGCGGGCCGCTTCGCAGCGATTTGATGAAGGACCGAAGCTCGCGCTGCTCGAGCAGCATTAGCTGCTTCAACTCGTCCAGTTCCTCATCGACATTCCGGCCCGAAGCGCTCGATCGCTTCATCGCTTCCAGCCGGAACGCGGCACCGGCCAGGAATTGGACCACGCTATCGTGCAGGTCGCGCGCCAGGGCCAGCCGCGACCTGGCCTCGGCGCTTTCCTCGGCTGCCTTCAACAGGGCATGGCGCTGATGCTGGCCGGCAATTTCAGACGCGATCTGCCGGCCCAGGCCGATATGATCGAGCGACAGACCAGATATACCCTCCAAGATCATTAGCCCTTGCCCGTCGCCGGACATCACCGGGATCGCCAGGCCCTTGCGAAACCGTGACCCCGCCTGAGAGCCAAGCGACAGCATCGCGGCCGGGGTGAAATAGACCGGATTGCCGCGTTCGTCCCTTCGAACCGCGCGGTCCTTGCGCAGGTCGTAGAGGAAGGGGCCGGCCTCCTGGAGCTCGACCAGCGCGGGAGCGGGAAGGCTGATCGATCCGACGCCAGAATCGTCTATCGTCAGCCCGCTGAATTCGCCGTCGCGGGTGCTGCGCCACAGGAACAGGCCGGACTTTGCCCCGGCGCGCGCTCGGGCGGCGCGAAGCGCGGCTTCCTGAGGAGACTCGTCGAGCGAAAGCTGGTCGAGATGCTCATCCTTCTGGGTATCGGATCGCGCCAGGCGCTGATTGGCGCCAAACCAGATCAGGATTAGCGACAGGATCACCAGCTGCCCGGTCCGCGCGGTGAAGCGCTGCGTTTCAAAGGCGACGCCCGACGTCAGCCCAAGCAGGCCGACCAGCAGGTACAGCAGGGTGAGCAGCAGCGCGCTCAGCGCGGTCGCGCGCCAGCCCCAGCGAATTGCGGCGGAGAGAAGCACGAACACGAAAAAGGTGAAGAATGGGCTGGTATAGCTTTCGGTCAGCAGGACCAGCGCCGCGAACATCGCGATGTCGATCGCATGGGCCACGCCGGCAAGCCGCGCGTCGAGCCACCAATTCCGCCAGGTGAAGAGGGTAATCGTCGCGGCAAACCCGATGTAGAGCGCGAGGATGGTATAGGTCGACAAGGGGGCGCGAGCCGGCTGGCTGGTGTCCAGCAGGATTGCGCCAAGGAACAACGCCGCCAGCATCAGCCTGCCGAGGGCGATCACGCGGCCAGACGAATGCTGCAGCCCCTTCCCCACTCGGACATCTTAACGCATCCAGGAGGAACGGCACAGCCTGCCGGATTAAGTGACCCGAAACGGGCCAGATGGCCGTTGCGGCTCTGTTACATTATCTTTCGGTAACTTGGACCGCGGAAGCCTGCTTGATATCCGCGAAGGGTCCAAGTCCCCGGGGGAGTGCGACGCACGGCGCGCGCTCCCCCAACTCTATCGATCGCGAGTCACCAGCGGTTGGGGGCGGTTGGGGGCAGGATGGGGAGGATGGCAAAGCCCCCGATTTGCCTTCCTCCCCACTCGTATCATTCATTCAAGCTTAGTCCGGCGAAACGCCCACTTCGCAGATCGCCGCGCGATGCGCTGCCGGCGTGTCCTTGCTGCATACCCTCAGGATGGCGCGCGGGTTGGCATGTTCCGCCCCCTGGCCATTGTTGTTCTTGGGGTTGAAATACTCCGGTGGCTTGGGCCCCCGGGCATCAGCCGCTGCAGCCACGGCGCCAAGTGCCTGCTTCAACGGGTCCGCTCCCTGCTTGTTCGGCTGTTCCTTGGCCAGCGCGGCTGGTCCGATTGCCATCGCTGCCGCCAGGATGCTCACGGTCAAGCCATTCATAATGGACTCCTTACCCGGCATCCCGCGGACGCCGTTGTTCGAGTCCCCCTCGCGGAATGGACTCTTATCAGCCGGCTGGCGTTCAATCCCGCCGTTATCGGCGGCAGGAGCGGATTGGGTGCTGACTGGACTCACGAGGCCGTCAGGCGGCCCGCTTCAGGCCGGTCAGGAGACGGTCGATCCGCTGCATCGATATATCGAGCAGCTGAATTTCGGGATGGGATGCGATCAGACTCGGGTCGCCGATCAGAGCCGATCCCAGATTGTCGAGGTCCATTCGAAGCAGCAGCAGCTCCGACTCGAGCGAATGGTGGATCGGGCGGGCGATTGGCCGCACCGTCCGATCTTGCGCGGCCAGAGCCGCGCCGCGAACATCGGCAATCATCTGGTCGACGCGATCCTGATGCCCCGCCCGCTTCCCCGACAGCCAACCGGAAACCTGAACAGTGGCATCGAAAGCGATTCCAGCCCTGCGATCGACGCGCCAGGCGACGGTTCCCGCCGCCTCGAGGCTACCGCGTCTTAAAATGACGCGCACACCCGGCTCCGGCAGTTGCGCGGATTCGATCAGCGCGCCGGAGGCCGACATGTTGCGGATATGAACCGGCGAAGATCCGGCATCGCAGCAGAGAATGGCGGCCACGAAGATATGCGTTCGCGGCTGCCGCCGGCCGTCGATTGGGTCGGTCGATAATGGTGGGCTATTGTTCACACGCCACAACTGACGCGCAAGTATGAACAACAGGCAGATGACCGGTCCGCAACGGACCCAATTCCCGATTACGCCGCCATTTCGTCCTGCGCTGCGTCGTAACGCTGCTGCGCGGCGAAGATGCAATCGATATGGTCGAGCGCCCATTGACCCAAGGCGGTCACCGGCTCCCGCAGGGAAATGCCCAGCTCGGTCAGCTCATAATCGACTCGCGGCGGGATGGTTGGGGTAACGTAGCGATTAACCAGGCCGTCGCGTTCGAGCCCGCGCAGCGTCAGGGTCAGCATGCGTTGCGACACGCCATCGAGCGCACGCTTCAATTCCGAGAAGCGCTTACGGCCGCCGGCCAGCTCCATCACCACCTGCATGCTCCATTTGTCGCCGACGCGGTTGAGTACCGGCGTCACTCGGCGGCAATCGTGACGGCGCTCATCCTCGCCGGGCACATCGCTGTGACTGAGTGACAAATTTTTGCGTTCTTGTGCGGTCTCCATGGGTGGTTATTTAAAGTGTCCCGGTAACAAATCAATACCAAGGACAATATCATGACCATCCTCAAGATCGACAGCAGCATCAGCGGCGAAGCCAGCGTCAGCCGAGTCCTCACCCGGTCCATCACCGACCAGCTTGCCGCGGCAAAGCCGGGTGCGACGGTTGTCGAGCGTGACCTTGTAGCGCAGCCGCTCGCCCATCTGACCGAGCGCGGCCAGGACGTCGACGTGCTGGACGAATTCCTGGCCGCGGACACGATCGTGATCGGCGCGCCGATGTATAATTTCAGCGTGCCTTCGCAGCTGAAAGCGTGGATCGACCGCATCGCGGTGGCCGGCAAGACCTTCCAATATGGCCCCAACGGGCCCGAAGGGCTGGCAGGCGACAAACGGGTGATCGTCGCCGTGTCGCGCGGCGGCTTCTACGAAGCTGGCAACAGCTTCGAGCATGTCGAGGCCTATTTGAAGCCGATGTTCAACTTCCTCGGCATCGAACCGCAATTCGTTCGCGCCGATGGCGTTGCGGTCGGCCCGGAGCAGCGCGATGCCGGGCTTGCCAACGGTCTGGCGGAGATTGAGCGGCTGGCAGCTTAAGGTGCTTACCCGGCTCTCCTCACGGGGAGCCGGCAGGCGCGGGACTAGAGGTGGCGCGTCTCCTCTGGCGCGTTCCACCAATTGTCGTGAAGCCCGTCCATATATTGCAGCCGCGCAGACACCAGCTCGTCCACTGGCAAATCGTCCAGCGTGGCCAGCTGGACCGCGACGTAGGGGTTGCCGCCCATCGCTTCGATCCGGCCATGGCCGTGGGTCGAGATGCCGCATTTGGTGCAGAAGCGGTGATGACCTTCGCCCCAGTCGCCCGAGCGGCCATAGTCTCCCAGCACGTCCTCGCCGCTCAACAGCCGGAAATTGTCGGGGCTGGTGCCGACCGTCCACATCCGCTGCTTCCAGCAGTAGGTGCAATTGCACTTGCCGGTGCCTTCATCGAGATCGAGATCCGCTTCGAACGTCACTGCCTTGCAGTGGCAGCTGCCGTGATAGGTTTTCTTCACTGGTTGGCTCCTTTTGCTTTGGTTTCGACATCGGCCCGGTCGGCGACCCTCAGCCAGCCGATTGCCAGGCCGAAGCCGATCAGATGCGCCGGCCCGGCCCCGACGATCGGCATAGGGAACGCCCAGAAGACCGCAGCGACAAAGGACATCGCAAAATAGGCCGTGAGGGCGATTCCCGCCGGATTATGCCGGCTGGTCAGAGCCGCCAGGGCCAGCACGGCGGCAATCACATGTAGGATGACCGCGGGCCAACCACTGAGCGCCGCGATCCCGACCGTTCCTTCCACGAACGCGACAGGCGGCGGGGTTTGAATTCCGGCCAGGATCAGCCCCAGCACGGCGAACAACAGCGACAGGATCGC
>DASWTR010000438.1:0-4226 GCA_036402035.1 Sphingomicrobium sp. | reverse complement strand
GACGCCGATGCTAATCGCGGCATCGCCGACATTAAAGACATAAAAGGGCCTGAACTCGCCAAAATGCAGGTCCAGGAAGTCGAACACATAGCCGAATTGGACGCGGTCGACGATATTGCCCAGCGCGCCGCCCAAAACCAGGGCCAGTGCAAGCTGGTCGCCGCGCGCCTCCTCCTTGCGAATCCACCAGGCCACGCCGACCGCGATCGCGGCGGTCACCGCAACCAAAAGCCAGCGCTGCGTGTCATTCTGCGCCTGGGCGAGGCCTAGGCTGATCCCGTAGTTATGGACCCGGGTGAAATCGAAGATCGGCAGCAGGTCGATATGCTGGCCTTCAAGCTGCAGGCCGAGTGGACCGCCCACGAACCATTTGCTGACCTGGTCGGCAACGAAGATGAGGGCGGCAAAGAGATAGGCCTGGGCGCGGTGCGTCATGCCAAATCCTCCCCGGAACGGGGAGGGGGACCGTCCGAAGAACGGTGGAGGGGGCCCAGGGTAGAAGCGGCCCAGAGGTGGGCCCCCTCCACCATGCTGCGCATGGTCCCCCTCCCCGTGCCGGGGAGGATCATCAGCAGCTCACCCATTCACGACCCCCTCGCAACGCGCGCACAAATTGCCATCCTCGGTGACCTCCGGCAGCAACCGCCAGCAGCGGCCGCATTTATGCTTGTCGGTCTTGGTCACCGACAGCGCATCGCCGGGCTTCACTGACGAGACGATGAACAGTTCGGCCAGCAGCGCCGCGTCGGCCTTGCTGTCGACCGTCACTTCGGCCTCGAGGCTGGATCCGATCACCTTGTCGCGCCGCAACGGCTCGATCGCCTCGGTCACCGTCTCGCGTAAGCGGCGAAGCTCGCCCCATTTCGTCTCAAGCGCAGCATCCTCGCGCCACTCGGTGTCGAGCAGGGGCCATTCGAGCAGATGGACGCTGCCCGCATCCGGATAGCGCGTGCCCCACACTTCCTCGGCAGTGAACACCAGCACCGGCGCCGCCCAGCGGACCAGCGCGTGGAACAGCGTGTCGAGCACGGTGCGGTATGCCCGCCGCTTTGGGTCCGACGGCGCGTCGCAATAGAGGCTGTCCTTGCGGATGTCGAAGAAGAAGGCCGACAGATCCTCGTTGCAGAAATCGGTCAGCGCCCGGACATAATCGTTGAAGTCATAGTCCGCGACCGCCTTCCTCAGCCGCGCGTCCAACTCGGCCGTCAGCGCCAGCATGTAACGCTCCAGCTCCGGCATCTCCGCGACCGGCAGCCGTTCCTCCTCGCTGAACCCGTCGAGCGCGCCGAGCAGGTAGCGGAATGTATTCCTCAGCTTGCGATACTGGTCGGCGACGCCGGCGAGAATCTCCTTGCCGATGCGATGGTCCTCGGTGAAATCGACCGACAGCGCCCACAGCCTGAGGATATCCGCGCCATAGTCGCGCATCAGCTCGAGCGGGCTGACCGTGTTGCCCAGGCTCTTGGACATTTTCATGCCCTTGGAATCCATGGTGAAGCCGTGGGTCAGCACCGCGTCATAGGGCGCCCGCCCGCGCGTGCCGCAGCTTTCCAGCAGCGACGACTGGAACCAGCCGCGGTGCTGGTCGGAGCCTTCGAGGTAGAGATCGGCCGGCCAGCGCTGCTCGGGCCAGTGGCCGCTTTCCAGCGTGAACACATGGGTGCAGCCGCTGTCGAACCAGACGTCGAGAATGTCGGTCACCCGCTCATAATCGGCAGCGTCATAGTTTGAGCCGAGATACTCCTGCGCCCGCTCGTCGTCCCAGGCGTCGACCCCTTCCGCCTTGATCGCCGCGACGACGCGAGCGTTCACCTCGGGATCGACCAGCAGCTTGCCTGTCTTCTTCTCGACAAACACCGCGATCGGCACACCCCAGGCCCGCTGCCGGCTGAGCACCCAGTCCGGCCGCCCCTCGACCATCGACCCGATCCGGTTGCGGCCCTTCTCCGGCACGAAGCGGGTCTCCGCGATGGCCTGCATGGCGAGGGAGCGCAAAGTCTCCTCTCCCCTCGGGAGAGGAAGGGGCCCGCTCGGCGTAGCCGAGTGGGAAGGTGAGGGCGACTGGTCATCCTCACCCCCCGCCGCTGACGCGGCTCCGCCCTCTCCCAAGGGAGAGGGATTTAGGGGCGCACCCCCCTCATTTTCCCACCGCATCTCCGCCCGCGTCTTCGGGTGATGCACGCCCAACGGCTTGTCCATCGCCACAAACCATTGCGGCGTGCAGCGGAAGATGACCTTGGCCTTGGACCGCCAGCTGTGCGGATAGCTGTGCTGATAGTCGAACGAGGCCGCCAGCAGCGCCCCCGCCTCGCGCAGGTCCGAGCAGATCGGACCGTCGGGCGCGTTGAACTTGGGGTTGATGACCGACATCCGCCGCTCGTCATCGCCGCCAAGCCAGGGCCAGTCGTCGCGGTAGCGCCCATCCGCCTCGACCACGAACTGCGGCTCGATCCCATACGCGCGGCACAGCTCGAAATCATCCTCGCCATGGTCGGGTGACATATGGACGAGGCCCGTGCCGCTGTCGGTGGTGACGAAGTCGCCGGGGAGGAAGGGGCGGGGCTTGGCAAAGAACCCGCCGAGGTGGTGCATCGGGTGTCGGGCAATGGTTCCTGCGAGCTGAGAGCCGTGCAAGGACTGCAAATCCTTGAACGTTATCGAAAGCTGGACGGCTGGCTGTGTGCTCTTATCCCTAAGTTCTCGGTTCAGCCGTTCCCGAAAAGCTTCCGTTAGCTCTTTGGCAACCAAGACACGCTTCTTGTCCAAGGTCTGCATTAAGGGATTTCGGCGCTGTTCTAGCGACAGATCACCGTCTCCAGCATCCGACACATGCAGCCAAATTTCGTAGACGCCGTATTCAACATCCGGCCCATAAGCGATCGCCTGGTTGACCGGAATCGTCCAGGGCGTCGTCGTCCACACCACCGCATGGGCGCCAACCAGCTCCGGGATCGGGCTTTCGACGATCTCGAACTCCACGTCGATCTGCGTCGACGTGATATCCTCATATTCGATCTCGGCCTCGGCCAGCGCGGTCTTCTCGACCGGGGACCACATCACCGGCTTCGCGCCGCGATAGAGCTGGCCGCTTTCCGCGAACTTGTAGAGCTCGGAGACGATCGTCCCTTCCGCCTCATAGTTCATGGTGAGGTAGGGCTTGTCCCAATTGCCGCCGATGCCGAGCCGCTTCAGCTGCTCCCGCTGCACGTCGACCCAGTGCTGGGCATAGGCGCGGCACTCGGCCCGGAACTCCTTGACCGGCACCTCGTCCTTGTTGCGCTTCTTCTTGCGATACTGCTCCTCGACCTTCCACTCGATCGGCAGGCCGTGGCAGTCCCAGCCGGGGATGTAGGGCGCGTCCTTGCCCAGCAACGTCTGGGTGCGGACCACCATGTCCTTCAATATATGGTTGAGGGCATGGCCGATATGGATGTCGCCATTGGCATAGGGCGGCCCGTCGTGGAGGATGAACTTCTCCCGCCCGGTGCGGTGCGCGCGCACCTGCCCGTAAAGATCGCCCTCCTGCCCTTTGGCAAGGATCACCGGCTCCTTCTGCGGCAGGCCGGCCTTCATCGGAAAGTCGGTCTTGGGCAGGAAGACGGTGGAACGGTAATCGGGCTTATCGGGCGCGTCGGACATCGGCGGCGGCATTAGCGGGCGAAGGAGAGATTGCAAACCATGTGATCCTCCCCGGAACGGGGAGGGGGACCGCCGAAGGCGGTGGAGGGGTCGGATGCGGCGCCTCGGCCCTCCGTCAGCCCTGCGGGCTGCCACCTCCCCGTTCCGGGGAGGAATTAAGCCAACAACCGCCGCGCCTCCTCGGCATCCCGATCCATCTGCGCCTTGAGCGCCTCGACCCTGTCGAACCTCATCTCGGGCCGCAGGTAATGGTGCAGCGCTACCTCGATGTTGCGCCCGTAAAGATCGCCCTCAAAGTCGAACAGCACCACCTCCAGCAGTTCCTTCGGCGGATCGAACGTCGGCCGGACGCCCAGGCTGGCGACGCCGGCATATTCGCTATCATCGTCAAGATGCACCCGCACCGCGTAGATGCCGTATTTCGGGCGAAGATAGCTGCCGAGCTCGAGGTTGGCAGTCGGCCAGCCCAGCGCCCGCCCCCGCTTGTCGCCATGGATCACCTCGCCCTGAACCGCGAATGGGCGGGACAGCAGGCGTGTCGCCGTGCCGGGGTCGCCCGCCTGCAGCGCCTCGCGTACCCGCCCCGA
>DASWTR010000437.1:0-3541 GCA_036402035.1 Sphingomicrobium sp. | reverse complement strand
GCTCGTGGTCGTTGCAGCGTTGCATCAGTAACGTCTCGGTGCCATCGCCTGCTCCATGACCCTCGAAGATTATATTTTGTTCGTCGACGGCGAGGCGATCGTTCTTAACAAACCGGCGGGCTTGTCGGTCGACAGCCCACGCGCTGGCGGCGACAGCATCGAGGCGCGGATCGACGAGTTGAGCCTTGGATTCAAGCGCCCGCCGGTACCGATGCACCGCCTCGACCGCGATACCTCGGGATGCCTGTTGTTCGCACGCAACCCGCGGGCGCGTGCCGCTTTTCAGCAGGCGTTCGAGCGGGGCGAGGTGACGAAGAGCTACCTCGCCGTGCTTGATGGGTTGGTCGAAGGCGAAGAGGGCTCGATCGACCTGCCGGTGGCCAAGGTCTCGAGCGCCAAGGGCGGGTGGCGAATGGTGATCGAGGAAGGCGGCAAGGAAGCCGCGACCCGCTGGCGCAAGATTGCGACTGCCGACGACCAGACGCTGGTCGAGTTCCGCCCGACCACTGGCCGAACCCATCAGATTCGCGTCCATGCGGCGCGCGGGCTTGGAGCGGCGATTGCCGGGGATCCGGTCTATTCGCTGCCGGACGATGCGGAACTCGGCGGAATGACGCTGCCTGACAGCGGCATGCTGCTCCATGCCTGGCGGATTTGCATGCCGCGCCTTGCAAAGGACGCGATCGACGTGACCGCACCGGTTCCCGATCGCTTTGGCCGCTGGCTGGATTTCCTGTGAAACCCGAGGAGCTCGTGATTCCGGAAGATGCGCTATCGGAGCGCTTCCTCGCCGCGACCGGTCCGGGCGGACAGAATGTCAACAAGGTGGCCACCGCCTGCCAGCTGCGCGTTGACGTGTTCAAGCTGGGCCTCAGCCCTGACGCTTATGAGCGGCTGAAGACTATTGCAGGCAGCAAGATGACCTCTTCCGGCGAGCTGCTGATCACTGCGCGGCGGTTCCGCACGCAGGAGGCGAATCGCGAGGATGCGCGCCGACGCCTTGCTGAAATGATTGCGCAAGCCCATGTCGTCCAGCGCAAACGCAAGCCGACCCGGCCGAGCAAGGCGGCGAAGGCTCGGCGCGTCGACGAGAAGAGGGGCCGAAGCGCGGTCAAGGCCGCGCGTGGCAAGGTAAGGCTGGACTGATGTACGACTTCAAAATCGAAGCGGGCGACAAGCCTACGCTTTACTCCGATCTAGCTTCCGCGCTTGAGGGCCTGGTCGCGGGCGAGCCGGACGGAATCGCCAACATGGCCAATGCCACTGGCCTGATTTTCGAGGCGCTGCCTGACGTCAACTGGGTCGGCTTCTACCGCAATATCGGCGGCGAGCTGGTGCTTGGGCCGTTCCAGGGCCGTCCAGCCTGCATCCGCATCCCGTTCGACCAGGGCGTGTGCGGAGCAGCGGCAGCGACGCGGCAAGTGCAGCGGGTCGAGGACGTCCACGCCTTCCCCGGCCATATCGCCTGCGACAGCGCCTCGAACAGCGAGATCGTCGTGCCGCTGATCCGCGACGGCGAACTGCTCGGCGTGCTCGATATCGACAGCCCGAGGCACGCCCGCTTCGATGAAGAGGACGAGGCCGGTATCGTCCGCCTCGCCGAGATCATCACGCGAGCGATCTAACTCAGCCTCTCAATCTGCTCTTCGGTCAATCCACCCGGGATGATCATGACCGGCACGGGCAATTTGCCCGCGTCATTCCCAGCGAAATGAGCGACTAGCGGCCCGGGCTTGCCCGACGGTGCCGCGCCGAGGACCAGCGCAGCCACATCCTCCCGGGTGCCGATATGGCCTCGCACGGCGGCGACAGGATCTCCGGCCCTCACGATGATCTCGGGGGTGATGCCCGCCGCGCTCATGATTTCGCCGACCGCGGACGCGACGATACCCTCGATCCTGAGGCGCTGCTCTTCCTCGATCGCATGCTGGACCCCGCCCCACTGGACGAAATCCTGCGGTTCGACCACCGCCAGCACGTCCACCTCGCCACCGGTCTTGGCCGCTCGGCGCGCGGCGAAATGCAGGGCGACCCTCGCCTCCGGGCTGTCGTCGATCACGACCAGATAGGTTCGCGCCATCCCTGTTCTCCCCGGCCGGACGCTGCTGCAAGTCCGGCGGCCAAGCAAGCTTATTCGACTTGACCATGCAGCCGCTTTGGCCTTTGTGCCGGTCGAGTCTGACCAAGCCCGGATGAGCCCATGTCCATCGAACTGAAGATGCCCGCCCTGTCGCCGACGATGGAGGAGGGGACGCTCGCCAAATGGCTGGTCAAGGAGGGCGACACGGTCTCGTCGGGCGACATCCTGGCCGAAATCGAGACCGACAAGGCGACGATGGAGTTCGAAGCGGTCGACGAGGGTAAAATCGCCAAAATCCTGGTGCCCGAAGGCTCGGACGGGGTGAAGGTCGGGACGCCGATCGCGATATTGGCGGGCGAGGGGGAGGAGGTTTCCGCGGCAGCCCCTGCGCCCAAGGCCGAAGCCGCGCCACCGCCGAAGGTTGAAGAGCCGAAAGTCGAGGCTGCTCCCCCTGCGAAGGGCGGCGGCGAAACGCCGGCCGCTTCGCCAGCACCGGCAGCGCCTGCGCCCAAGGCTGACAGCGGTGACCGTATCAAGGCTTCGCCGCTGGCTCGCCGACTGGCGGAGGCGCAGGGTATCGACTTGTCGACCCTCAAGGGCTCGGGTCCCGGCGGCCGTATCGTCCGCGCCGACCTGGGCACCGCAGCAGGTGGCGCCATGGCTGCTCCTGCGCCTCAGCCGGCCGCTGCTCCGGCCGCACACCATGTAGAGGCGGAGCTGGCATTCACCGAGGGCGTCCCGCACGAGGCGGTCAAGCTCAGCAATATGCGCAAGACGATCGCGCGCCGCCTGACGGAATCGAAGCAGCAGATCCCGCACATCTATCTTACGCTGGACACCAACCTCGACGCGTTGCTCAAGCTGCGCAGCGAGCTGAACGACGGCCTGAAGAGCCGCGGCGTCAAGCTCTCGGTCAACGATAT
Organism: Sphingomicrobium sp.; assembly: GCA_036402035.1. Classification (GTDB taxonomy): domain Bacteria; phylum Pseudomonadota; class Alphaproteobacteria; order Sphingomonadales; family Sphingomonadaceae; genus Sphingomicrobium. Next base: position 538 of record DASWTR010000437.1, on the reverse strand, counting down.
GCTGATCAAGGCGCTTGCGCTGGCGCTGATCGAGGTGCCGGAATGCAATGTCAGCTTCGCGGGCGACCAGCTGATCAAATATAGCCGCGCCGATATTTCGGTCGCGGTAAGCATCCCCAATGGCCTGATCACGCCGATTATCGTCGACGCCGGCTCCAAGGCGATCTCGACGATCAGCAAGGAAATGACCGACCTTGCCGGCCGGGCCAAGGAGGGCAAGCTGCAGCCGCACGAATATCAGGGCGGCACGGCATCCCTGAGTAACATGGGCATGTTCGGGATCAAGCATTTCGAGGCGGTGATCAATCCCCCGCAGGCGATGATCATGGCGATCGGTGCGGGCGAGAAGCGACCGTACGTCATCGACGACAGCCTGCAGATCGCGACGGTGATGAGCGCCACCGGCAGCTTCGACCACCGCGCCATCGACGGCGCCGATGGCGCCCGGCTGATGAAGGTCTTCAAGGAACTGGTCGAAAGCCCGCTCGGGCTGGTGGCGTGATATGAAATGGGTGACGGCGCTGATCCTGGGCGCGAT
>DASWTR010000436.1:0-3254 GCA_036402035.1 Sphingomicrobium sp. | reverse complement strand
GCCAAAGCCGGCTGGCAACAATTTCTCGGCAAGCTCGAGGATGTCGTGGCGCGTCTGGATTGAGCGAGGAGGAACCAATGAGCTTCAACCAATGGATTCGGCAAATCCACCGCTGGCTATCGATCATCTTCACCGCCACGGTGATCGCCAACTTCGTTGCCATGTCGCTGGGCGAGCCCCCGGCATGGATCGTCTATTCGCCGCTGCCGCCGCTGTTCCTGATGCTGCTCACCGGCCTCTACATGTTCGCGCTGCCATATATGGCCAGGCTTCGCGCCAGATGACGAAGAAGCCGAAGCTCCTGTCCGGCGGCAATCCGCAAATCCCCAAAGGCGACGGCGACACGCCGGTGCAGGCCTATATCGCCGCCATGCCCGGCTGGAAGAGCGAGGCTGGCGCCAAGCTCGACAAGCTGATCGAGCGCACGATTCCCGACGTCCGCAAGGCGGTGAAGTGGAACTCGCCCTTTTACGGCATCGAGGGGCAGGGCTGGTTCCTCGCGTTCCACGTCTTCACCCGCTACATCAAGGTGACCTTCTTCCGCGGCGCCGAGTTGGACCCGCTGCCGCCGGTCGAGTCCAAGGACAAGAACACCCGCTATTTCCACATCCATGAAGATGAGCGGCTGGACGAGAAGCAGGTGGCGAGCTGGATCAGGCAGGCCGCCAAGCTGCCCGGCTGGGACCCTTCAAAGAAATAAAGGAAGCAAGGATGAGCGACGCGAAGCTGATCGATGAGAAAATCGCGAGACTCGGCGACTGGCGCGGCGAGACGCTGGCGCGGGTACGGGCGGCGATCAAGGCGGCCGATCCCGAGGTCGTCGAGGAAGTGAAGTGGCGCAAGCCGTCCAACCCGTCCGGCGTCCCGACCTGGTCGCACGCCGGCATCATCTGCACCGGCGAGACCTACAAGGACAAAATCAAGCTGACCTTCGCGCGGGGCGCCGCGCTGGCCGACCCGTCAAAGCTGTTCAACGCCAGCCTCGACGCCGGCACCCGCCGAGCCATCGACATCCGCGAGGGCGAAACGATCGATGAGACGGCGCTACAGGCGCTGATCAAAGAGGCGGTGGCGGTGAATTTGGCGCATACGCAATAGGTCGGATCGCTACGTCCGCTTTCGACCTATTGCGGTCATTAGCCGTTAGGGCGATGACACAAGTATGAAGTTACGCCTAACCGCCGCGCCATTGCTGCTTCTGTCTGCATCAGGCGCAGTTGCAGCTGACATGCTGCCTCTCACCAAGGGCATCTATGTGGTCGTCGGAACGCCGTGTAAAGGCGCCTCGAATGCCGACACCTTGTCCTACTGGGGTGACGACAACGGCATCAACGGCTCCAAGACGAAGTGCCGCATCACCAGGCTGACGAAGAAGGGTGCAACCTATTCGCTGCAGCGGGCTTGCACCGAGATTCAATTCAACGGGTCATTTAATGACGAAACCCGCATAACCGTCCGCAACCGAACGTCGTTCACTAGCCACGCACGTCCGGAATTTGGAACGCCAGACCGAACCTACCGCTATTGCGGTACAAAGGTGCAATTCTGACTGCTGCTGCAATGACCGGTTTCCACCCAAAGCGGACATTCGGACCGCCGAATTGTCTGTCCTACAGGCCGTCGTCTGTGCCATGACGATTCGGCTTTTTCTCATCGTGGTTGGTCGTTTTGGGCGTCAGGCTGGGGCCAAGCTCCATGGTCACCGCGACATTGAGAACATTCGCGGATGACTTCAAAGAGCGTTTTTGGCCTAACCTTAGCCTAACCTTAGGGGCACCAATGAATGTCGATCGGCTGCTCGGCCTCGGCCAGCACGCGGCCGATTGGCAGCTTGGACGAATGGCCCGCCTCGATCGCCTGCTCCAATAGCTCGCGCTTCTCATCGCCGCGGATGGTGATCAGGATGGTCCGCGCCGAGAGGATGGCCGACCGGGTCAGGGTTACCCGCGGCACCGGCGCCTCCTTGGGCAGCGGCTCGGGCATCACTCCGACCGCGCGGCGCGCCTTGGGGGCGTTCAATGCATCGTCCATGTCAGGCCCGTTGAAGATCGACGCCGTATGGCCGTCGCTGCCCATGCCCAGCCACACCAGGTCGGGCGGCCAGTGCAGATCCTGCAGCCGCGCATCGGCCGAGTTGCCGGCCAGCTTGTAATCGGCGATGTCGCCGGTGATCGGCACCACCCGCGCGCCGGTCGGCAGGAACGCCTGGGCGATCGCCCGGACGTTGCTGAGCTCGTCCTGCATCGGCACCAGCCGCTCGTCGCCGGGGATGATCGTCACCCGCTTCCACGGCAGCTTGGCCTCGGCCAGCTTCGCATAGATCGGCCCGGGCGTAGACCCGCCCGGCAGCGCCAGCAGCGCTTCGTTGCGGGCTTCGACCGCGCTTTCGACGATGAAGCCGATGTCACCGGCGACCGCATCCGCCATCTCCTCGATGCTGTCATATTCCCACCATTCGGCTTCGATCATCTCGGGCTCCCTTGTCCGCGACGCCCTTGCCGGAAGCGATCTAAAAATGCCAGCGGTCAGCGCTGAACGTAACCGTACCAGGCGACGACCGGACGCCCGCGGTCGTCGGTTGCCGGGCGAAAGCGCAGCCGTGTCTCCACCAGTCGGCAGGTCCATTGGTCGATCGCCGGAACGCCGCTCGACTTGTTGATCTTGCAGTCGGTGCCGCGGCCATCGAGCTGCACCCGCACCGCCACCGCCACGAACGCGTCGCGACTCCGAGGCCAGAAGCGCGATACCTCGTCCGGATAATCGCGCCGGCTCAGCGATGGGGTAATCAGCGCCGGGCGAGTCCCCTGCCCGCCCGATCCGCCGCCGCCCGTCCCGCTTCCGGATCCGCCGCTGCCCGTGCCGGTGCCGACTCCGCCAGCGCCCGTTCCAGGCCCGGGACGGTTGGACGCCCCCTGGGTCGGATCGCTGCCCTGGCGCGGGGTCTGGCTGACCGGCATGGGCGGCGGGATCGGTAGCTGGATTGGCGGCCTTGGCGCCGCGACGGGGGTTGCCTGGCTGCGGATATTCTCGGCCGACGCCGCACCCTCCGCTTCGCGCGGGCGATCCTGCTCCGGCTCGGGCTGCAGCTGGACCACCTCCTCTTGCCGTGGGGCCGGCGGGTCGGTGACGTCGAATATCTCGACCACCTCCTGCGGCAATTGCTCACGCGCCTCGGGGGAAATGTTGATCAGCACGAATGCCAGGGCGACGTGGATCCCCGCCACCATCGCGAAGGTGACGGCGCGGTCCCGCCT
>DASWTR010000435.1:0-4787 GCA_036402035.1 Sphingomicrobium sp. | reverse complement strand
GCAACGCGGCGAAGGCGATATTCGTCGAGCGACCAGTCCGCCGCTTCGCTGGTGTTGCGCTGCTTGACCTCGACGAACGCCAGCACTTTTCCACGTCGGGCAACGATGTCGACTTCGCCGCCCGGAACCCGCGCGCGCATGGCCAGGATTCGCCAGCCGCGCAGCCGCAGCCACCAGGCCGCAAGCGCCTCCGCCTTGCGCCCGCGCGCTTCGGCTTGTTGGCGGGTCAGTGCCGGTCCGGGCAACGGCGAAATGCTCTTGTTTCGCCATTGGCATATCGCTTCAAAAATGCATTTTGGTCGGCCCATTGCAGTGTCGACACTTGGGGCTTGCCGACGTCCCGTGCCGACCGATCAACGTGCATGGGTTCGAAGCTGGTCATGGTTTCTGTCAAAACCTTGCCGTCCAGGCGCCAAGTCCCGACCTCACCCCATAAGGAATATATTCCATCCTCGTGGTAGGTTACCGGCCCGTGCGACCCGCAAGCGATTGGGAACTCCAAGACGTCACCCATCATAACCCATTCGCCCACCAAGCTTGGATTTGGCGGTCGCAGCCCATCGCCGCCACAGCCAAGCAGCGCCACTGCCATCAGCTGCCAGGCCGGGTGCCTCAATCGGCTCTCTCCATGGCGCGAGCATAAACGCGCCGGCGCGGAAGGCTGAGGCGTTCCGCGACCTCGGCCGCCGCTCGTGATGGGGAGAGCCGCATAAGTGCCTCATCGAGCGCAGCGTCGAGTTCCGCATCCGTCGCAGGACCGGGCTTGAGGGGGGGCGCTACCACAATTACGATCTCACCCTTCGGAGCTACGCCCGAGTAGCGCTTAGCAAGCTCGGCCAGGGTTCCGCTTGCACATTCTTCGTGAAGCTTCGTGATCTCCCGGATCACCGCAGCGTCTCTTGCGCCAAGACCGTCCGCGAGGTCGGACAGCGCGTCCGCGAGCCGGGACGCGCTTTCGTAAATCACAAGCGTGGCGCGAACCTGTGCAACTTCAGCGATCGCGTCAGCTCTCGCTTTGGCCTTGGCGGGAAGGAAGCCGAGAAACATGAAACGGTCGGTCGGCAGGCCGGCCAGCGTCAGCGCAGCGATGGCAGCGCTGGGTCCGGGCAGGGTGTGAACCGCAAGCCCGGCCCTCCGGGCCGCGCGCACCAGCTTGTAGCCAGGGTCCGAAATGAGGGGCGTGCCGGCGTCGCTGACCAACGCCACCGCCTTGCTGCCCAAATCGCCGATGATCCGGTCCCGCAGTTTCTCGTCACTATGGTCATGATAGGCCATCATCGGCGCCTTCGCCCCGACGTGCGCCAGCAGCTTGGCGGTGACTCGTTTGTCCTCGGCGAGGATGAGATCGGCACGGCGCAGCGTTTCGGAGGCGCGTGACGTCATGTCGCCAAGATTGCCGATTGGCGTCGCGACGATATAGAGACCGGGTGGAAGCGGCTGATCCATCTGGACGAGGGGCATGGCATTGAAACGGACATCGCGGCAAGCTCGGCGGGTTTTCATCGTCGGCATGGCGGCAAGCCTATTGGCGGTCGCGGGGTGTCAGACCGGCCCGAGGCCGCCGGTTGGACCGGCTCCCGGCGAGCCGCTGCCGGCACCGCCGGGACAGGAGTATAATGGCGTCGCGGTGATCGTGCCGCTGACCGGGCCGGACGCCCCCGTCGGTACTTCCATTTCCAACGCCGCCAGGCTTGCGCTGCTCGATACAGGCGAGAAATCGCTGCGCATCACCGTCTATGACAGCGCAGCCGCGGGTGGTGCCGCAGGAGCTGCGCAACGGGCGATCGCCGAGGGCAACCGACTGATCCTCGGGCCGCTGCTGGCCGAGGACGTCCGGGCGGCCGCCCCCGTCGCGCGCCGGGCGGGCGTGCCCGTAATCGCTTTTTCCAACGACGAGGGCGTTGCCGGAGACGGCGTCTACATCATGGGCTTCACTCCCGACCAATCGATCGGCCGCGTCGTCAGCTTCGCCCGCTCGCGCGGGGTCAACAGCTTCGGCGCGCTGGTGCCGACCGGGCTTTATGGTCAGCGGGCAGGGCAGGCGTTCCTGGGCGCGGTCCGAAAGTCGGGCGGGCGGATGGTTTCGATGGAAACCTACGACCGCAGCCAGGCGTCTATCGCCGCCGCCGCGCGCCGGCTCAACGGCAAGGGCGCGGTCGATGCGGTGCTGATCGGCGATGCCAGCCGCATGGCCGCCGCCGCCGCGCCGGTGCTTGCTCCAGGCTCGCGGCGCCTTGGTACCGAGCTATGGGGCACCGACCGCACGATTGGGCAGCTGCGTGCACTGCGCGGCGCGTGGTTCGCCGCCGCACCCGATACCCAGTTCGACAAGCTCGTGGTTCGCTACCGCGCTCGATACGGTAAAACGCCCTATCGGCTCGCTAGCCTCGGCTATGACTCGGTGCTGCTGGCAGTTCGGAGCGCGCGAAGCTGGCCGATCGGCAGCGCCTTCCCGGCGCGAACGCTGATCGACAAGGATGGGTTCGCCGGGGTCGACGGAAGCTTCCGGTTCGGCCGCGACGGGATCGCCGAGCGACTGCTCGAAGTGCGCGAGGTGACGGCCACCGGCGCGAGGCCCGTGGCGCCGGCGGGAACGGCTTTCTAGGCGGCGATTTCCGCGAGGATCGAGTCCAGCACCAGCCGGCCGGCGAGTGTGGTGCGGACAATGCCGCCGTCGCGCTCGAGCAAGCCGTGGCCGGCCAGCTGATCGACTATCGCCTGGTCGACGATCCGTTCGACTCCAAGCCGCTCCGCCAGCGCGTCCGGCTCGATGCCCTCGGCCAGCCGCAAGCCCATCACCAGCGCTTCCTGCGCCGCTTCGGTGGCTTGCAGCGCTTCCTCTTCGGCCAAGCCATGGCCATTGCGCACCACCGCCGACAGGAAATTCTCCGGCTTCTTGTGGCGGACGGTGCGCATTCCGTTGCGCCGCCCATGCGCGCCGGGGCCGACGCCGGCATAGTCGAGGTAGCGCCAATAGGCGAGATTGTGCCGGCTCTCGGCCCCCGCCCGCGCATGGTTGGAGATTTCGTAGGCAGGAAGGCCGCCGCCGGCTGTGCGATCTTGGGTCAGCTCGAACAGGCCAGCGGCGGTGTCCGCATCGAGCGGCTCGAAGTCGTGGCGGGCGACCATGGAGGCGAAGCGCGTGCCCGGTTCGATCGTCAGCTGGTAGAGAGACAGATGCTCGGTGCCGAGGCCAAGCGCTCGATCGAGCGTCGCTGACCAGGCGGCCTCCGTATCTCCTGGCAGGGCGTAGATCAGATCGAAGCTGACCCGGTCGACCGCTGACTGCGCCGCGTCCAGCGCCCGCAACCCTTCATCGGCCGAATGGGCCCGGCCAAGGAAGGCCAATGACCGGTCGTCGAAGCTCTGCAGCCCCAGGCTGATCCGGTTGACGCCGGCTCGGGCGAGATCGGCGAAGCGCACCGCCTCGGCGCTGTTGGGGTTGGCCTCCAGCGTGATCTCGATGTCGTCGGCGACGGGCCAGTGGTGGCGAGCGGCGGCGATGATCGCCTCGACCGTCCCCGGCTCCATCAGCGAGGGCGTTCCGCCCCCGAAGAAAATCGAGGTCAGCCGATGTTCCGGTAAAAGCCGCGCCTCGTGGGCCAGATCGGCCAGCAACGCCGCGCGCCATTCGTCCTGGTCAACCGAAGCGCGAACATGGCTGTTGAAGTCGCAATAGGGGCATTTGCTGACGCAGAACGGCCAATGCACGTAAAGCGCCAGCGGCGGCCGCGCCGTTCGCCGGGCGTTCAGTTGGGGGGCGAGAGCAAGGCTGGCCATGAGACGCGCGCTCCTTACGGCCCTGGCCCTGTCGATACCAGCCGCCGCTATCGCGATGCCGCAGCATGGCGTGCTGCCGTGGACCGACCGGCGGCCGCAGGCGCGCAACCCTCTGCTGCTCCAATCGACCATGATCGCCGCCCACAACCAGGCCCGCCGCCAATATGGCGTCGCGCCATTGGCTTGGGATCATGGGCTGGCGCGGGATGCGGCGGTCTGGGCGGCGCGGCTGGCCCGGACCAACCGGTTCGAGCATGACCGCCAGGCGGGCCGCAACCCGCGGCAGGGCGAAAACCTGTTCGTCGGAACCCGCGGCGCCTACAGCTATGCGGAGATGATCGGCCTGTTGATCGACGAGCGCCGCTATTTCCGGCCCGGCCGTTTTCCCAATGTCAGCCGCACTGGCAATGTCTCCCAGGTGGGCCACTACACCCAGATCATCTGGCCGACCACCCAGCGGGTCGGTTGCGCCGTCGCATCGAGCCGTTCGAGCGACTATCTGGTGTGCCGCTATTTCCCAGCGGGCAATGTCTACGGAACTATGCTTCGCTGAATTTTAACCAAGCGTCATCAGGCACTTATTAACCAGCGCGAGCCCAAAATGTCGGGCGATGAAGCGCGTTCTTGCTCTTGCCTTGGTAATCGCGGCGCCCACGACGGCCGCGACCAAGCCTAGCCCGAACTGGCCAGCCCCGGCCGATCGTGGCGAGGCCATGCTGCGCGGCTCGGTCCTTCGCCTGCACAATCAGGCGCGGCGCGATTTCGGCGTAGCCCCGGTTCAGTGGAGCGACGAGCTGGCGGTCGGAGCGATGGCTCACGCCCAATATATGGCCTCGACCGGCATTTACGGCCACGACCGTACTCCCGGCCGCCGCAAGAAATCGGGCGAGAATCTGTGGCGCGGGCAGCGTGGGCTATTCGCTTATGAGGTGATGGTTCAGGTGATGGTCGACGAAGCGCGGCTGTTTCAGCCCGGCGCATTCCCAGCCAACAGCCGGACCGGCAAC
>DASWTR010000434.1:0-4330 GCA_036402035.1 Sphingomicrobium sp. | reverse complement strand
GAAGTCATGGGCGGCCAGGCCAGTACGGAACTCCAGACCCGGCAAGCCGAGTGCTCGCCGAATTTGCGGGGCAAGCCAGGGATCGGGGCTTGGGAATGACGGCCAGACGCCCTCGTTCATCCCGCCGAGGATCATCAGGTCAGCCTTCTGAAGCCGCGCTTCGAGCAGGCCCCAAATGGAGATGCGCGGATCGCCACCATACGGCCGTCGAACAGGAAGACCGTTCATGAGGCCGCGGAGGATCGGCAGCAGGTCTTCGGGGGCGATTGCGATGGCGGCCGCGTCAGGCGATGCTTCGAGGTCAGCGAGCAGCTCCGCCGCCAGCCGTCCATCGGGCCCTCGCCAGGCGGCGTCGCCGGCAAGCTCGTTCGCTCGTTCCCGGAGCGTGGCCGCTACCTCCGACAAGTTTATCGTGCCGCTACTTCCCCCCAATGTTGCGACTAGCGGCCTGACTGAGTGCCAGGCGCGCTTGGCCCTTTGCTCGGCAAAGCGCTCGTCGAGCCCCTCGATACCGGCGCGCGGGCGGGGGCCTCGCAGTGCCAGGTCCAGCGCTCGCACCGCTTCCAGCCATTGCAGCCGCCGCTCACCCTCACCGCCAAGCGACGGATGCTTGAGCAGCGCGAGCAGCGGAACGGGCGCGAGATTCTCTACAGCCACTCCTGCAATCGCCAGCAGCAATGTGCCCGCGGGAGCGCGAGACAAAGGTTGGCCGGCGCTGTCGTCCGCCTCGATCCTCCAGCGCACCAGATGGGCGGAAACACGAGCGGCGAGATTGCGATCGGGCGTGACCAGCGCCGCCGTCTTTCCCGGCGTCTCTACCGCCTCGCGCAACGCGATCGCGATAGCCTGCGCTTCGCTGGCCGGATCGGGCAGTTCGGCGACACGGATGCCGGTAAGTCTCCGCTCGACCGCAGGAAGGCTGGTCCATTTGCCGCTGAATTGCGGGGCAGCCAGCGCATTAACCACGGCCCGGCCCCGCGCCGCCGAGGAGGCAGCTCGGCCCCCCGCCTGCCACGGCAGTACCTCCCCTCGGGCGACGCCAATGCGGTCCAGCAGGCGTTTTAGATGATATTGCGGATGGGTCTCTTCCCCTCGGCCGGCTTCATCCGGTCCGAGCGCATCCCATTCGTCGGCCGGCATGGCGATCCCGTCGGCGAGCGCCGGCAGGATGACCGCCCCCCGGTCGAGCCGCGCGACACGCGCCAGGAGCGCCCCAACCGCCGGTGCTGAGGTGGTAATGCCAGCTGCCAAAGTGAAGCCCTTGGGCGGGCGGTCGACCCAACGGGCCGCGAGCTGGTGAAGAAGGCGGCTCCGGCGTTCGGCAAGATCGATCGTCCCACGCTCGGCCAGCAATTCCGGCCAGCGACCGAGCAACGCACGGAATCGCTCGATCGACTTCATCCAATGGGCGGCAAGCTCGGGTGTTTCGTTGACCGCTTCGGCCAGCCGCGAGGCCGGGATTTCCTCGATCGCCAGCTGGTCCATGGTGCGGGCAAGCTCGCCCGCGAGCCGCATCGCTTCGGCGGCGCTTTCGCCCTCCCCGCGCACCAACCGCGCGAGCAGCAGTTGCCGTTCGAGCGGATCGATCGCCGGCGGCACCTCCAGCGCCAGATCGAGCGGGTCAAGCGCGCCGCCGATCCGTTCGCCAAGATCCGGATCGCCGATAGCGATCAGCCGAGGCAACACCAGCCCGCCGTCACTGGCGCGAACGAACGCCTCGGTGATGGTGCGGACCGCGCGGTTGTTGGGGAGCAATATCCGCCCGCGTGCCAGGGCCAGCGGATCGCGGCCGATTGCGCTGATCAGCCCGCTTGCGAGTGCGTCGGAGAAACTGCGATGGGCGGGAATGTTATAGACGAGCGGCGCGCCGACAGTTCGACGCTGGAACAGGCTCGTCTCAGCCATGCTCTAGAGCGCGTTCAGTCGCCTTGATCGCAGCCGGATTCCCGACATCGAACCATAATCCCTGGTGGACGGCGCCAAAGCAGCGGCCCTCGGCGATTGCCCGGTCCCACAGGATGTTGGTCGAGAAGGGTCCGTCCGGGGCATCGCGCAGCAGCCGCTTTGAGACCATCTGGATGCCGGTGTAAACGAACGGCGCCACCTTGCCTTTCTCTCGGCGGGCGAGCCGGCCATCGGCGGTCATATGGAAATCCCCTTGGCCGCCATGATTGCCCGCCTGCGCCTGCGGCACCAGTAAGAGCAGTGCATCCATATCATCATCGCGCCACAGCGAGGCCAGAAGGTGCAGCGTGTCGGCTGGCCCGTCGATCCAGTAATTGTCGCTGTTGACGACCAGGAACGGATCGGCGTCGATCATCGGCAGCGCCCGAACCATACCGCCGCCGGTCTCCAGCAACTGCTTGCGCTCGTCACTGATCTTGAAATCGAAATCCTTGGCCCTGGCCGTGAGGTGCGCTTCCAGTGCATCGGCCAGATAATGGGCGTTGACGACGATCTTGCTGACCCCTGCTGCGCGCAGCCGATCGAGCACATGGTCGATCAGGGCCTGGCCAGCGACTTCGACCAGCGGCTTGGGCCGTGCCGCGGTCAGGGGGCGCATTCGTTTGCCGAGTCCCGCCGCCAGTACAAATGCGGTGTCGGGCACATTGGCCGCGATCTCCGGCCGCAGCGCGAGGGCTCTAGCCTTGCGGTTCATATGGTTGCGTCCGGCCAGGCTGCGGCGCGATGTGAGGCAGGGACATTGGCGTCGAACCAGGCGCGCACCGGTGCTAGCCCGGGCTGTATCAGGTCGCGCTCCAGCAGTCCCCACATACGCGGTTGGAATTGCTTGTAGCGCTCCTTCCCGTCGCGCTTCCACAGCCGGCAGAAGACGCCGAGAATGCGCGTATTGCGCTGGGCAGCCAGTGCCCAATATGCCGGCTCGAACCGTTCGTCGGCTCCCGCTTTCGCCTTGTAGCGGTCGATCATGTCGCGCTCGACATCCGGCGGCACATCGCGCCGCGCATCTTCCAGGATCGACGCCAGGTCGTAGGCTGGATGACCCGCCACTGCATCCTGAAAATCGATCAGCCCGAAACTCCGGATGTCGCAGCCATCATCCTGCAGCATGACATTCTCGGCATGGTAATCGCGCAGAACCGTAACCGGCGACAGGCCGTCGCCGGCGACTCGTTCGAGCACTTCCCGCCACGCGGCGTCCCATTCGTCGATGTCGACCTTGGGCAAGCCGACTGCGGGCACATACCATTCCGGAAACAGCCTCAGCTCCGTCAACCATTCCTGGACGCCATGCGGGGGCAAGCCCGGCATCGGCGGATGGTCGTGGAGGTGAACCAGCACGTCGACCGCCGTTTCGTAGAGATTTCGCTCGGCGGCCGGATCGGCATCCACCGCTTCACGCATCTGCGTATCGCCGAGATCGTCGAGCAGCAGCAAACCCTGTTCCAGGTCGGCGGCCAGCACGCGCGGCGCGGTGAGCCCTACCCCCTCCAGCCAATTGGCCATGGCCATGAACGGGCGCGGATTCTCATGGGGGGGTGGCGCGTCCATCAGCACTGCGCGACGCTCGCCCGCCAGAACGCGGAAATAGCGGCGAAAGCTGGCGTCGCCTGCCAGCGGCAGGATTTGCGCTTCTGTCCAGCCGTGGCGGGCGAGGAATTCGGGAGCGGAACCGGGCGGAATCATCGGGGCGGCCATCGCCCCTCCCATGACGCCGGTACCACCGCTGTCAAGGCGCGCGCGCCATCTTCGGCAACCTCAAGCGACAGGGCGAGTGCTTCGGGCCATGCGTCGGGCCCGGCATGCTCTGGCCATTCGACAACAAGGACGCCGTCGTGACGGATTTCCTCGAGACCCAGTTCATCGATATCCGACAGATTTTCAATGCGATACAGATCAACGTGCCAGACCGGAGGATCGACCGCATCGTAGGGCTGGACCAGCGCGAAGCTCGGACTCGGCACCTCGCCATCATGGCCCAGCGCCGCCAGCATCCCCCGCACCAGGGTGGTCTTGCCGGCGGACAGCGGACCAGACAGGGTCACCACGTCCCCGGGCCGCAGCAGGGCAGCCAGCTTGCGCCCAAGCTCCAGCATCGCCTGCTCGTCCTTCAGCCTCATTGCGGCGCCCGGGGGATCACGATCTTCAGGCTAGTCCCCTTGCCGATGGCGGATTCCAGCTCGACCGTCCCGCCATGTGCTTCGATGAATTGGCGCGTCAGCGGCAATCCCAGGCCGAGCGCAGCCTCGCCCCGTGCCGCGCCGGAGCGATGGAAACGGGCAAACACCTGATCCTGCTGCTCGGGCGGAATGCCGGGACCGTCATCGACGATGATGATCGTCGCGCTCTCTTCGTCGCCGCTGGCCTT
>DASWTR010000433.1:0-1719 GCA_036402035.1 Sphingomicrobium sp. | reverse complement strand
TACCGCCGGGCAGATCGACATCGCCGCGGCGAAGCAGGCGCTGGCCAAGTCGCGCAACACGGAGGTTCGCAGCTTCGCCCAGACGATGCTGCGCGATCATCAGGCGGTGGAGGATCAGGCGCTGGCCCTGGTCAAGAAGCTGGGCGTGACGCCGACCGACAATGGCACCAGCATCGCATTGGCGAAACAGGCCCGGGAGACGCATGCCAGGCTGGACAAGCTCGCCGGTGCGGAATTCGACCGCGCCTATATCCAGAATGAGGCGGCCTATCACGGCACGGTCAACGGCGCGCTCAAGAGCACGCTCATCCCATCGGCCGACAATGCGGAACTGAAGGGCCTGCTCGAAACCGGGCTCCAGCTGTTCGGCGAGCATCAGCTGCACGCGGAAGCGCTGGCGAAGAAATATTGACAGGGCGATGCGGCTTCTCGCTCCTTCAATCGCCCTCGCGGTGCTGCTGCTGTCCCTGCCCCCGGCAATGGCAGCACCGCGCACTCATCTGGTGGTGATCGACAAGATGAAGTTCGGTGCGATGCCCACCGGCGTTCGCGCCGGTGACCGGATCACCTGGGTCAACAAGGACATGTTCCGGCACACGGCAACTGCGAAGGGCGGCGGCTTCGATGTCGACTTGCAGCCCGGCGCCAAAGCGACCGTCGTGGTGCGCAAGGCGGGCGCAATTTCGGTCATCTGCCGCTATCATCCCGGCATGAAGGCGGTGCTGAAAGTGAGCGCATGAGCAGTCGGCCCCAACTCGCTGCAGCGACGCTAAACGACGTCGCGCTGGCCCGGCTCTGCGCCGCGCGGGATGAGGGCGCGCTGCGCCATGTCATCACCGCCAACAATCAGCGCATGTTCCGCGCCGCCTGGAGCATCCTCAAGGATCGGCCGGATGCGGAGGAAGCCGTGCAGGCCGCCTATTTGAAGGCGTTCGAGAAGATCGGCGACTATGAGGGCCGCTCCGCGCTTTCGACCTGGCTGACCAGCATCGTCATCAACGAAGCGCTCGCGCGCCTGCGCACCGCCCGCCGCCGCCGCGCCGCGCTGGAGGAACAGGGCGTCGCGATCCTCGACCATTATCGGGAGGCGCTGATGCGCGGATCGGAACCGGCCGCGCCCGATGCCAATGTGGCAAGGGAACAGCTCCGCCGCCTGCTGGAGCAGGCGGTGGCAAGCCTGCCGCAAAGCTTCCGCTCGGTATTCGTCCTGCGCGACGTCGAAGGGCTCAGCGTCGAGGAAACAGCGGAACTGCTCGGCATTCCACCGCCGACGGTCAAGACCCGCCTGCACCGGACACGGCTGAGGCTTCAGGACGCGCTCGCCCCCGAGGTGCGGGGTGCGCTTGTTGGAGCCTTCCCGTTTGCCGGTGCCGATTGCGCGGCGATGACCGAGCAAGTCATCGCGACTATCCTGAGAAGATAAACAACTTTCCTACATAGAACCTATATGGTTCATTGCATCGCGACTCGACCGAGGAGCGAGGCATGGACATCGAAGAATTGATCGACGAGCTGATCGAGCGGGAAGGGGGTTATGTGCACCATCCCGCCGACAAGGGCGGGCCGACGCGGTTTGGTATCACCGAGGCGGTGGCGCGGGCGCATGGCTATGCCGGGGCGATGGCGGAGCTGCCTCGTGAAGACGCAGCCGCGATTTACCGCCGGCTTTACTGGCTGCGGCCACGGTTCGACCAGGTTGCGGAGCGCTGCCCGAGGGTC
>DASWTR010000432.1:0-25123 GCA_036402035.1 Sphingomicrobium sp. | reverse complement strand
AGCCGCGGCCGAAAGCTGCTCAAGCGCGCCACCTGGGGCTTCCCAAGGCTGACGCGAGAGATGCGCGAACGTGGCGATCCGCCAGGCCGAATCGGACTTGTGGCGGACCTCACCAATCGATGTGGGATCAGATGGTGGTCGATCCCCGCTATCGCTGCCTCATTCCGCTAAGCCATTTCGCCAACCCCGATGGTCCAACCGGAGAGAAGACCCGCACTTGGTTCTCGGTGAAGGATCGGCCGATCGCCTGCTGGGCTGGCTTCTGCCGCAACACCCACGAATTTGGGCCGGTCTATGCAGGTATGACGATGGAAGCGAATGCCGCGGTACTGCCGACTAATGACCGAATGCCGGTGTTGCTCGATCCAGGCGAATATGACCGATGGATGCATGGCTCCATCAAGGACGTGATCCAGTTTCAGTTTCGCGCGCCGATCGAGGCTTGTCGAATGGTCGTGACGCCCACCGAAGATCGTTGGCGCAGCGGCAAGCTGCCGCCCATGGCGGAGCAGCTGGGCTTGCTTTGAGCGCGCGATCGAAGACTCTCAGGCCGCCAGTACCACCATCGCTGCACCGAACTTCAAGCTTGGCCGCTTGGCCCAAGCGGTGATTGAGAGGCCGCCTCCAGCTCCCGAATGTCGGCCTCAATGTCCTCGGCCATTTTGAGTGCTATGGCTGCAATCTCGGGATCGCGGGCCATCCTCGCGACTTCGCGGAGCTGTTCAATGCGTCCGCGCATGTTGTGCAATACAGACTGCGTCACATCGGCAGAACAGGGCTGACAATGAGAGGTTCCAGCGGTTGGCGAACCCAGCTTTCGGCTATCGCTTGCCGTGATATAGCTGCGCCCATGTGCAATCTCTACACGATGCGGAAAAGCGTTGCCGAGGTGGCGGCTCACTTCGGGATCACTTCGTTCGCACCGACCAATGCGCCTGAGGAAATTTACCCCGGCTATCCGGGTCTCGTTATTCGCCAGCAGGACGGCGCGCGGGTCGTCCAGTCGATGACCTGGGGCTTCCCCCTGCGGCTCCAAGGCATGAAGCCTGGCTCCAAGCCCAAGCCCGTCAACAATGCTCGCACGGACAAGCTGGACAATTTCATGTGGCGCTACAGCTTCGCGGACCGCCGATGCCTGATCCCGGTCACTGAGTTTGCTGAGGCGGAAGGCGAAAAGGGCTCAAAGACCCGGACCTGGTTTTCCCTGCCCGACCACGAGATGTTCGCAGTCGCCGGCATTTGGAGGGACACGGACGAGTGGGGTCCGGCCTATTCGATGGTGATGACCGAGGCCTGCATTCACGTGCAGGACGTACATGATCGAATGCCGGTGATCTTGGCGCGCGAGACCTGGGCCGATTGGTTGGACGGGGCGCCTGATGATGCCAAGCTGCTTTGCCAACCCTATCCTTCAGACATGGTGGTGAGCCGGACTGCAGATCCTTGGGTGAAGCGCTAGGGCGTCAGTTAGCGAGTTCGCGCCCAAGAATTAGGGGGCGTCTGAAGACCCTTGGGGGTGGGCGTTTTCCGCGCGTCGCTGGGGTGGTGGTTGCCCGCCGCTGCATGCCGGTTTTGCCCAATTCGACGATTTTGCCGAGTGGACATTCGCGATGTTCGCGTTGAAGACTGACCGATGGCAGCTCAGCGCTCGACTGGTGCCAGTTGCTCGCTTTCCTCATCGCCGTGCAGCGTTAGCAGCGACTGCATCAGGCTTTCCTCCGCGCTCGAACAAACGCCGAGCACGACGGCTTCAGCGCATCCTTCCGCGGCAATGTAGGCATGCCCCATATTGCTGTCGATGTAGATGGACTCGCCGGTCTCAAGCACGATCGGGTCGTAGAATTCGGTATGCACCTCGATCCGGCCCTCGAGCACGTGAATATATTCCTCGCCCGAATGGTGGACCAGCTCGCCAAATTCCTCGACGCTCTTGGCCCGAATGCGCGTCACCACCGGGATCATCCGCTTTTTGCGCAGCTCCGGGCATAAATAGAAATAATCGTAATTATTGGTCTGGACCCTGATGGCCCGCTCGATCGACCCAATGCTGCGGCGGGCGGTCACCGCCGGCTCAGGAGTCTCAGACGGTTCTGCGAACAGCTCGGAAATGCGTACATTGAGCCGTTCGCTCAACTGCAACAGCTTGTCATAGGTGAGCGTAAGACGGTCGTGCTCGATCTTGGAAAGGGTCGAAAGCGGGATGTCGGTGCGCTCGCTCATCTCCTTCAGCGTCCAGCCGTTCCGCGCGCGCAAGCCGCGCAGCAAGCTGCCCAGGGTGGGCCGCGAACCGCGTGGCGCTTTCGAAACTGGCTGATCGGCCATGATACTGGAGCAATCCTTCCGGGCGTTTTCATATCAGGCGCGTGAACCCGCCCATCCCCGCCGCCTTCTTACGTGAATTCGCTCCTCCCAGACAAGGGTCGCCGGCGATCTCCTCGGCAACTCCCCTGGTCACGGCATGATTGCCTGCTTGACAATTCTCATATCAGGATCATTGTTGGCTCAAATAGAAACGGGACGCGCGCCACCGGCCGTTCAGTTCCGTCACGCAGGGAGAGAAATCGATGCTCCGTTGGACAGCCACGCTAGTGGCATTGGTCACCTTGCTGGCCGCACCCCTCTTGTCCCAGGCGCGCAATCCGTCGGCCGCACCGGAGATTGTCGCCAAGACGCCGACCCAAGCACCGGCTCCGGCGACCCGGCAACTGACCCGCAGCGACCTCGAGCCTTGGCTTGACGGATTCATGCCTTACGCCCTTCAGCGCGGCGGCATCGCCGGCGCCACCGTGGCCGTGGTCAAGGATGGTCAGATCGTCCTGGCCAAGGGCTACGGCTACGCCGACATGAAAAAGCGCATTCCGGTGAGCGCCGAGCGCACCTTGTTCCGGCCAGGCTCGGTGTCCAAGCTATTCACCTGGACCGCCGTCATGCAGCTGGTCGAGCAAGGCAAGCTTGACCTGGACGAGGACGTCAACGCCTATCTCGACTTCAAGATTCCGCCAAGGGACGGCAAACCCGTCACGCTGCGCTCGATCCTGACCCATACCGCCGGCTTCGAAGAGCGGGTCAAAGGCCTCATCACGCCGGACGTCAAAAATGTCCAAACCCTTGGCGATTATTACCGCGGCTGGGTTCCCGATCGCATCTACCCGGTGGGCTCGACCCCGGCTTACTCGAACTACGCGACTGGCCTTGCGGGCTATATCGTCGAGCGCGTGTCCGGGCAGTCGTTCGACGATTATATCGACCAGCATATCCTGCTGCCGCTCGGCATGACCAATTCCAGTTTCCGCCAGCCGCTTCCGCCGCGCCTGCTCGCCAATATGTCGCAGGGCTACAACCTCTCCTCGGAGGACCCGCAGCCTTACGAGATGGTCAGCCCGGCTCCAGCCGGAAGCCTTGCCGCGCCCGGGACGGACATGGCGAAATTCATGATCGCACATCTCCAGAACGGCTCGTTCAACGGAGTGCAGATTCTGAAGCCGGAAACCGCCCGGCTGATGCATGAGACGGCCTACACCGTGCTTCCGCCCCTCAATCGCATGCTGCTCGGCTTCTACGAGACCAACATCAATGGGCGCCGCGCGATCAGCCATGGCGGCGACACGCAATATTTCCACAGCAACCTGCATCTGTTCATCGACGACAATGTGGGCCTGTTCATTTCGGTCAATAGCGGTGGGAAGGACGGCGCGGCCTATCCGCTTCGAACCGCGCTCTATGAGGAATTTGCCGACCGCTACCTGCCCGGTCCGGACCCGTCCGGAAAGGTTGACCCCAAGGTCGCGGCCGAACACGCCGCGATGATCGCGGGCGTCTATGACAATTCGCGGCGGTCGGCCTCCAATTTCTTCGCTGCCCTCAATCTTCCAGGCCAAGTGACCGTGTCCGACAATGGCGACGGGACCATTACCGTCGCCGGGCTGGACGATCTTGCAGGACAACCGAAGGTCTGGCGCGAAATTGCTCCGTTCGTCTGGGCCGACAGCAGCGGCGAGCGGCTCGCGGCGAAAGTCGTTGACGGCCGGGTCGTGCGGTTCAGCGTCGACCAGATCTCGCCCTTCATGATGTTCGACCGGACCCCCGGTTGGAAGTCCTCGGCCTGGCTGCTCCCGGCGCTCTATGCAAGCATCGCGGCGCTGCTGCTGACGGTTCTCGCATGGCCGGCCGCGGCGCTGGTGCGCCGACGCTACGGCGCCGAGCTTACGATTGCCGGCGCCGACCGGAAAGCTTTCAGGTGGGTGCGGATCGGCGCGGTCGCGGCGCTGGCAGTGCTGTTGGGCTGGGTCGGGCTGGTGAGCCTCGTGTCTTCCGATCTGGTCTGGCTGTCGTCCAAAATTGATCCATGGCTTTGGCTCCTGCAGATCCTTTCGGTGGTGGCGTTCTTCGGGCTGCTGGCTGCGGCAATTTGGAACGGTTGGCGGGTGTGGAAGGGCAATCGGCGCTGGACGTCGAAGGCTTGGAGCATCGTGCTGGTGGCCGCTGGCGTGATCATCCTGTGGGTGGCGCTGGCCTACAAGCTCATCTCGTTCGGCACGAACTTCTAGCGACATGGCCGATCGCGCTCGCCAACGGACGCTCGAAGTCCGCCTGGAGACCTTCGCCTACCAGGCTCCGTTCCGGATTTCCGGCTACACCTTCAATGAGGCCAATGTCGTTGTTGCGATCATCGGCCAGGATGGAATTGAGGGTAGGGGGGAATCGTCCGGCATCTACTTCATCGGTGAAACCGTCGACTCGATGGCCGCGGAAATCGAGGCGTATCGGGATGCTATAACCAGCGGCTTGTCCCGGCTCGAGCTCCAGTCGGAGATGCCCGCCAGCGGGGCCCGCAACGCCCTCGATTGCGCCTTGTGGGAGCTTGAAGCCCGGCTTGCCGGGATGCCGGCCTGGTCGCTTGCGGGAATCAATCGGCCAAGGGCGCTGCTCACCACCCAGACGCTCGGTGCGGACGATCCGGCGGCCATGGCGCGAAGCGCGATCGACCATTCGGGTGCCCGCGCTCTGAAGTTGAAGCTGACCGGCGAGCCGGGAATCGACGGAGAGCGGGTGCGCGCCGTTCGGAAGGCGCGCCAGGACGTCTGGATCGGTGTCGACGCCAACCAAGGCTTTACACCCGATACGCTCGCCGAGCTCCTTGCAATCCTGATCGAAGCCGACGTCAGGCTGGTGGAACAGCCGTTCGCGCGCGGCCGCGAGGCGGATCTTGACGGCTTCGACCGCCCGATCCCGTTCGCGGCCGATGAAACCGCCCTCAACCTCGGCGATGTCGCCGGCCTCGTCGGGCGCTTCGACGTGCTCAACATCAAGCTCGATAAATGCGGCGGACTGACCGAAGGGCTGGCCATGGCGGCAAAGGCGCGCCGCCTGGGTCTTAAGGTCATGGTCGGCAACATGGGCGGCAGCAGCCTTGCCATGGCGCCGGCGTTCATCCTTGGCCAGTCATGCGACATCGTCGATTTGGACGGACCGCTGTTCCTTCAGTCGGACCGAAGCCCGGGCGCGACCTACAAGGATGGGCTGATCGACTGCCCCGACGCGGTGTGGGGGGCGCCGGCCATTGTCCAGGTCGCCGCGTCATGACCGATCCGACCGCAATGGCCTATGGCGCCGCCCGTGCAGGCTCGGCCGAAGCCGGCCGCGAGCGCACCATCTTTGGGCACCCGGCCGGGCTCTCGGTGCTGTTCCTGACGGAAACCTGGGCGAATTTTTCCTATTTCGGGATGCAGGCGCTGCTCGTCTATTATATGACCAAGCAGCTCGACTTCGCCCAGCCGACCGCATCCGCCCTCTACGGCACCTATGCCGCTTTCGCCTATCTGACGCCGCTGCTCGGCGGCTGGATGGCAGACCGATGGCTCGGGCAGAAGCGGTCGGTGATATTGGGCGGCGGCCTGATGGCGCTCGGGCATTTCTCGCTTGCCTTCGAGGGCCTGTTCTTCCCCGGCCTGTTCCTGGTTGGCCTGGGCAACGGCTTCTTCATCACCTCGACCACGACCCAGGTCGGCCATCTCTATCGCCCCGGCGATCCCCGCCGCGACCGGGCGTTCACAGTCTATTATGTCGGGATCAATATCGGCGGTTTCCTTGCCCCCCTGGTGTGCGGCACGCTCGGAGAATTTTATGGCTGGCACTATGGCTTTGCCGCCGCCGGCATTGGCATGGTCATCGGCCTTGCGATCTACCTGAAGTTCCAGCGGCTGCTGGGTCCCGAGCCTGAGCGGCAGAAGCGCGTGCGGCGAGGCTCGGTTGGAATCGGGCCTGACGGGTGGCGCGCAATCCGGACCCTATGCGCCCTTGCCGCGGTCGTGGTGCTGTTCCGCATCGCCTATGAGCAGTCCGGCAATACCATCGCTCTCTGGGCTGACGCCAATACCGACCGGTCGGTCGGCAGCTTCACCATTCCGGCAACCTGGTTTCAGTCGATCAATCCGTTCCTGATCTTCACCCTGACGCCCTTCCTTGCCTATTGGTGGCGGCGGCAGGCGGCGCGGGCAACCGAACCGTCGACGCTCCGCAAAATGGCCATCGGCTGCGCTGTCGGCGGGCTCGCCTATGTGCTGATGATCGGCGCGGGCCTCGACTATGAGCAAACCGGCTCGGCAAGCTGGCTATGGCTGGTCGGCTATTTTGTCCTCCTCACCGCGGGCGAGTTGTTCGTCCTTCCGGTCGGCCTGTCGCTTTTCAGTCAATTGTCCCCCGCCCAGGCCACGTCGGCGATGATCGGCGTCTGGTACCTTGCCAAGTTCGCCGGCGCATCGCTGGCCGGATGGCTCGGTACGTTCTGGCTCAAGATGCCGCACCCGCTGTTCTTCGCGATTGGCGCGGCGGCAGCGTTCGCCGCCGGGGTAGCGATGCTCGTTGCCGAGCATTTCTTGCCGAAGCGCACGGCAGCCGGGCCCGGAGGCCAATGTTCGGATTGACAATTCTCATACCAGGATCATTATCGTCCTGATTGGGCATAAATATAAGAATGGAAACGCTGGAATCCAGAGCACCGCAAATATGCGGGCAGGTCCGGCAGAGGGAGAGGAACATGGAGAAATCCGGAACGTCCCGGAAGGTGGCGCTGGCGGCCTCCGTCGGATTATGGGCGCTGCTTGCTCCGGTCGCGGCCGTGGCCCAGGATGCCGAGCCGGCCGGCGGCGGCGCCGAGCAGACTGACGATGGAGAGACCGGCATCATCGTCGTCACCGCGCAGAAGCGCGAACAGGTGCTCATCGACGTTCCGCAGTCCGTCACGGTGGTCGGCGGCGAGACGCTTCAGCGGCAGCAGGCGACCAACTTTCAGGATTATCTCTCGCTCGTTCCAGGCTTCAGCCTGGAGGGCGACACGCCCGGCGAAACCCGCATCACCCTGCGCGGAGCCAATACCGGCGGCGTCGCGTCGACGGTCGCCGTGTTCATGGACGAGGTGCCGTTCGGGTCGAGCACCGGCCTTGCCAATGGCGCGATCCTGTCCGGCGATTTCGATCCGTTTGACCTCAACCGGATCGAGGTGCTCCGCGGGCCGCAAGGCACGCTTTACGGCGCGAGCTCATTTGGCGGCGTCCTCAAATATGTGACCAACGCGCCCAAGCTGAACAGCCTGGAAGCCCGCGGCCAGGTAGGGGTGGAGTCCACCAAGGGCGGCGGCCTCGGCTATAATAGCGCCGCCGTCATCAACGCACCCCTGGGAAGCGAGATGGCGCTTCGAGTCAGCGCATTCTGGCGCAAGGATCCGGGATATATCGATTCCATCGGCAATAATTTGCTGCTTTCGCTCGACGAACGGGAATTGGGGACGACCCTCGTCGACGACGACCTCAACAACCGCAAAACCTATGGCGGGCGCGCTTCGCTGCTGTTCCGGCCAATAGAAGAGGTGACCGTTCGACTGACGGCCTTTGCGCAGAATCTCAATTCCGATGCGAGCAGCCTGTTCGAAGTCGATCCCGAAACGCTCGATCCCCTCTATGGCGGCCTCGTCCAATCGCTCTATCAACGCGAGCCGACCAAGGTGAAATATCGGGTCTACAGCGGGACTGTCGACTGGGACCTGGGCTTTGCCAATCTCCTGTCCTCGACCGCCTTTTCGAAGTTCACCGAGAAGTTCGAAACCGACTTCACGTTCGCGTTCGCGCCGTTGGTCAATCTTCTTGCCGCCGATCCCGCTACCTCGGAAGCATTGGTGGGGATTGCGATTACCGATGAACCGGTGACCCGGCCGCTCGGCGTCCAACTGTTCCAAACGACCGCGACTGACAAATTCACTCAGGAATTGCGGCTGTCTTCGCCGGATAACGACACGCTCGAATGGCTGGTCGGCGCCTTCTACACGCATGAAAAATCCGGGATCGATCCGCAAAATATCCTGGCGACCGAATTCGGAACCAACGATCCGGCGCCCGACGTCATTCCTCTGGCCGAGATCTTCCTTCGCTCCAAATATGAGGAATATGCCGCCTTCGCCAACGCCACCTGGCATATCATGCCGCGGTTCGACCTGACGGTCGGCGGACGGCTTGCTCACAATAAGCAGAAGGCGGACCTGTTGATCAGCGGCCCGCTCGCCGGTTCGTCTGAAATCCCTGATTTGAAGTCGGACGAGACGGTCTTCACCTATTCCGTCGCACCCCGGTTCGAGATCGACGACAGAACCTCGGTCTATGCCCGGCTCGCCACCGGATATCGTCCCGGCGGCCCCAATGTGGTTCCGCCGGACTCGGACGTTCCACTGACTTACGACGCGGATCGGCTGACCAGCTGGGAGGTTGGCCTCAAGACCGAGGCACCCGGCCGGCTTTGGTCGCTCGAGGTTGCCGCCTATCACATCAAATGGAAGGACATTCAGCTCTTCGCGCTGGTCAATGACATCGGCATCAACGCGAACGGCGGCAAGGCCCGGGTCAACGGGATTGAAGTCAGCGCAGCGCTGAGGCCGATCCGCGGGCTCACCATCGCCGCCAACGGTGCCTACACCAGTGCCAAGCTGCTCGACGACGCGCCCAATCCGGAAATCACCGGAGGCTTTGCCGGCGATCCGCTGCCCTATGTTCCCAAATGGAGCGGCGCCGTTCACGCCGACTATGAATTCCCGATCGCGAGCGCCACCGGCTTCCTCGGCGGGTCGATCAGCCGGGTCGGCAGGCGAGGGGTGAACCTCGATCAGTTCGACGAGAATGGCGAGCTGGTAAGGATCCCGGGATATACGGAAGTGGATGTTCGCGCGGGCGTGAACTTCGAGCGCTTCACGCTCCAGGCCTTTGCCCGCAACCTGTTCGATAAACGGGGCATCACCTCGGCCACCGGGTTCGACGGGGCGACCTTCCCCAACGAAGCGGCGGGCGGGGCGGTCGTCCGCCCGCGGACGATCGGGCTGGTCGCGACCGTCAAATATTAAAATCCGTTGGATCGGGGAGGTGGGGTTGGCAACGAAGCGAGCGAACGCTCCAGCTGAAGGCGATCGGATGCTGACGCTGCCGCAACCCTATCTCCTTTTCCTCGGCGACACGACCGACCCAAGCTACGCCAAGACTGCGTTCGGCCTGCGCGATTGGGCGCGCGACCAATGCGTTGGGGAAATCGCCTGCGAAGGAGGAACGGTCAGTACCGGCCTTCGGCGAATGAGCCCGTCCGAGGCGCGTGCCGCCGGCGCTCGCTCGATCGTCATCGGCATCGCCAATGAGGGCGGCGTCATCCCCGATCGCTGGATCGCAACGCTGGTCGAAGCCCTCGAGGCAGGACTCGATATCGTGAGCGGGATGCATGCCCGCCTGGCTGACATCCCGGCGATCGCCGCCGCCGCCGAGCGGACCGGAGGGCGGCTGATCGACATAAGGGTGCCGCCCAAGGGACTTGCCGTCGGAACCGGCCGGAAACGCAGCGGCAAGCGCCTGCTGACCGTCGGAACCGATTGCGCGCTCGGCAAGAAATACACCGCGCTCGCGCTGGCCCGGGCCTTTACGGATCTTGGCTTGAGCGCCGAGTTCCGGGCAACCGGCCAGACCGGCATCATGATCGCAGGCTCGGGAATCCCGATGGACTCGGTCGTCTCCGACTTTGAAGCAGGAGCAGCGGAAATGCTCAGTCCCGACGCTGCGGCCGATCATTGGGACGTCATCGAGGGCCAGGGTTCGCTGTTCCACCCGGCATATGCCGCGGTGTCCCTGGGGTTGCTCCATGGCAGCCAGCCCGACGTCATCGTCGCCTGCCATCAGCCGGGCCGCTCGAAGATGGTCGGGACGGCCGGGTACGAGCTTCCCGACGTCGCCGACGCGATCGAGCTCAACCTTCGCCTCGGCGCGCTCACCAACCCGGCGATCCGGTGCGCCGGCGTCAGCTTCAACACCGCTTCACTCGGCGAAGGAGAGGCGAGGCGGCTGATGGCCGCGGAATCGGAGCGGCTCGGCATTCCGGTTGCCGATCCAATTCGTGGTGGACGCGAATTCCAAGCCTTGGTCGAAGCATGCCTCGCTTGAAGGCGCTGGCGCTCGCCTTACCCCTCGCAGCGGCGGTGGCGGCCGCGCCGCTCAGCGCTGAGCCGCCAGCCGAAGTCGCCCAAGCCGAAATTGCCCGCCTTGCGCTTCCCGCCAAGGGCGTGGTCGGAGTCGCCGCCTGGCGGCTCGACGGCAAAGGTCCGGTCATTTCCATCAATGCCGGCCAATCCTTCCCGATGGCGAGCACCTTCAAGGTCGCGGTCGCGGGAGCGATTTTCGCCAAGGTCGATCGCGGTGAGCTCAGCCTCGACCGGATGGTCGAGATCGACCCCGAGCGCCACGTCGTCTCCGAGGTGATTGCCGACCGCTTCATCCACCCCGGCGTCAGCCTCTCGGTCCACAACCTGATCGAGCTCATGCTGACCCAAAGCGACAATAGCGCGACCGATGTCCTGGCCGACCTCGCCGGTGGGCCCGAAGCCGTCACCGCCTGGGTTCGGGCGCAAGGCATCGAGGGCCTACGGGTCGACCGGGATACCGCCGGCATCCTGCGCGACTTTTTCGGCCTTCCAGCAGGGCCGTTCCCAGCCGCTTTCGAACAGGCCCTCAAGGCCGAGCCCGATATCGAGGCGAAAGCGTCGAGGATAAACCCGCGGTTCGATGACGACCTTCGCGACACCACGACGCCAAAGGCGATGGCCAGCCTTCTCGACCGGCTGTTCAACGGCAGGTTGTTGAGCCCGGCGAGCACCAGGCTGATGATCGCGGCGATGGAGCGCAATCGAACCGGCAACGGCCGGATCCGGGCCCGGCTTCCAAGGGGGACCCTGGTTGCCGACAAGACCGGAACCATCGGCGGCTCGCTCAACGATGTCGGGGTCATCACGCTGCCAGGCGCGGCCGGCCGTGTGGTCCTCGCCGTCTTCATCAAGAAGAGCAGCGTTCCGTTCGAGGCCCGCGAGGAGGTGATCGCCGACATCGCCCGGTCGATCTATGATTTCTATCTTTTCGAGGGGAGCCGATGATGGCGACGCCCTCCCGTTTCCAACGCTTCCTCTTGCCCGGCTTGGCCTTCAAGGCGGTCGTGATCGGCGGCGGCTATGCGACCGGGCGCGAGCTCGCCGAATTCTTTCTTCCGGGCGGTCCGTGGGGCGGTCTTGCCGCAATCCTGTTGGCGACCCTTATTTTCTGCCTCGTCTCCAGCGTCACATTCCTGTTCGCGCGGCGCGCCCGAACCTATGATTACCGCAGCTTCTTCAAGGATCTTCTTGGACCCGGATGGATCGCCTTCGAGGCGGCCTATCTATTGTTCGTCATCCTGATCCTCGCCGTTTACGGCGCCGCCGCCGGGGCCATTTTCGAGGCGGTGTTCGGAGTCCCGACGATGGTTGGAACACTCGCGCTGATGGCCGGGATTGCGCTGTTCGTGATGTACGGCAACGCCTCGGTCGAACGATTGTTCGTCTATGTTTCCTACCTGCTCTACGGCGTTTACGCATTGTTCGTCCTGCTGGTGTTCACCGCATTCGGCGACGACATCGCCGCCGGATTGTCGCTTGACGAGCCGGCCAGCGGTTGGGCGCTCAATGGCCTCACCTACGCCGGCTACAATATCATCGGGGCGGTCGTGATCCTGCCGGTCGTGCGCCACATGACGAGCGACCGCGATGCCGTCATCGCCGGCGTGGTTGCCGGTCCGCTGGCAATGATCCCGGCGCTGCTGTTCTTCCTTTGCATGCTCGCATTCTACCCCGGGATCGCTGCTGCCACCCTGCCGTCGGACGTCATGCTGCAGCGCCTCGACAGCCCCGTCTTCCATTTGCTTTTCCAGCTAATGATATTGTCCGCTCTTCTCGAAAGCGGAACGGGCGCGGTTCATGCCATCAACGAGCGCATATCCGCCGCTTGGCGCGCCCGCCGCGGCATCGAGCTGAGCAACCGCGCCCGGTTTGCGATCGCGCTGGCCCTCCTCGTCGGCTGCATGCTGCTTGCCGGCCGCTTCGGCCTCGTTGCGTTGATCGCCAGCGGGTACCGTGCCCTCGCCTACATCCTGCTCGCCGTCTATGTCCTGCCGCTGCTGACCTATGGCGTCTGGCGGCTGCGCAATCGACCCTCGATGACCCCGGAGGCTGCATGAAAAAGCTGGCATTGTTCGTCGCGCTCGCCTGGAGCGCGCCTGTCCTCGCTGCCCCGCCGGAGCGTTTTGACGAGCGCGTCGAAAGCCTTCGAGCCTCGATCGGCGTACCCGGCGTCTCGATCAGCATTGTCGAGGACGGCAAGGTGACGCTTGCCCGAGGCTATGGGTTCAAGCGCCTCGGCGCACCGGACCGGGTCGGTCCCGACACGCTGTTTTCAACCGGCTCGACGGGAAAGGCGGTGACGGTCGCCGCTCTTGCGACCCTGGTCGACCAAGGCAAGATCAAATGGGACGACAAGGTCATCGACCGTCTGACCTGGTTCCAGATGTACGATCCGTGGGTGACCCGCGAGATGACGATCCGCGACCTTCTGGTTCACAGGAGCGGACTCGGACTCGGTGCGGGCGACCTATTGTTCGTACCCGATGCCAAATATTCCCGGGCGGAAAGCGTCAGGCGGCTGCGCTACATCAAGCCGGCGACGAGCTTTCGAAGCGGCTATGCCTACGACAATGTGCTCTACATGGTGGCCGGGCAGTTGATCGAAGCGGTCACCGGCAAGACCTTCGAAAAATATGTCGCCGAACATGTCTTTAAGCCGGCCGGCATGCTCCAGTCGACCAGCGACGATGATGTGCGCTTCACTCGTACTGACCGCGCCCAGCCCCACGCCCGCTTGAGCGGTCCCTTCCGGGGCCTCGGCGAGCAGCAGCTCCTAAACGAGCGTGAGGGCCTCGGCCGCAATGCGGCGCCGGCGGGCGGGCTTGCGGTCAGCGCCAATGACATGGCGCGCTGGCTTCAGATCCAGCTCGGCCGGGGCAAGCTTCCCGAAGGCAATGGCCGGCTGTTCAGCGAATCCGCCTCGAGGGAAATGTGGACGCCGATGGTGTTCCAGCCGGTCGATGAGCTGCCGCCCGCGCTCGCGGCGGCGGTGCCCAATTTCTACACCTATGCGCTCGGCTGGGACGTCCAGGACTATAAGGGCGAGAAGATCATCTGGCACGGCGGCTTCGTATGGGGATTCAAGACGGCGGTCGTGCTGATCCCCAATAGAAATGTCGGCTTTTCGATCGCCATCAATTCGGAAGACGGGGTCCTCATCAACGGCCTGATGTACGAGCTGCTCGACCATTACCTCGGGGAGCGGAAGGAAGATTGGCCGGCGGCCTGGATGGACTACAAGAAGCAGCTCGTCGCCAAGGCAACGGAGGCTTTCAACACCCAGGCCGCCAAGCGGGCCAAGGTCGGCCCCTCGCTTTCCCTCGCCAGATACGCCGGCCGCTACAGCGATCCCTGGTACGGCGACATCGCGGTCGCCGCCAAAGGCGGCAGCCTCGCCATCGACTTCCACCATACGCCGGGCATGAAGGGGCGGCTCGAGCATTGGCAATATGACACGTTCATCACCCGGTTCGAGGACAAGACGATCGAGCCGGCGCTGGTGACGTTCGCACTCGATGCCGAGGGCAAGGTCGAGCGGGTCACGATGAAGGCCGCGTCGCCCGCGGCGGACTTCAGCTACGACTATCATGACCTCATGTTCACCAGGGTGGCAGAAGGACAATGACCCGTTTGCCCTTAGCTATTCTGGCCCTGGCCCTGCTCGCCGGCTGCGCCGCCCGCTCGCCCGCGGTCGGGGCCAATGCGGAACGATATGATGTGATCATCCGGCAAGGCGCCATCCACGACGGCAGCGGAAGCGCCCCCTACACCGGGGACGTCGGAATCCGTGGGGACAGGATCGCCTATGTCGGTCCCGCGCTGGCCGCCAGCGGTGCAAGGGAAATCGATGCGCGCGGGCTGGCGGTCGCTCCGGGCTTCATCAACATGCTGAGCTGGGCAACGGAGTCGTTGATCGTCGACCCCAAAGGACAGAGCGATATCCGCCAGGGGGTCACGCTCCAGGTGATGGGTGAGGGCTGGTCGATGGGCCCGCTCAACCCGGACATGAAGCGGCGTGAACGGGAGCGCCAGGGCGATATCAAATATCCGATCGAGTGGACGAGCCTCGGCGATTATCTCGAATATCTGGAGAAGCGCGGCACCGCCCATAATGTCGCAAGCTTCGTTGGCGCCCAGACCGTGCGGGTGCACGAGCTCGGAGAAGGCAACGTCGACCCGACGCCGGGTCAGCTTGCTCGAATGCGCGCGCTGGTTCGGGCCGCGATGAACGAGGGCGCCATGGGCGTCGGAAGCTCGCTAATTTACGCGCCCGGCTCGTTCGCCGAGACCGACGAGCTGGTCGCACTGATGACCGAGGCCGGCAAATGCGGCGGCATGTACATCAGCCACATGCGTTCGGAAGGCGACCGCCTGATCGAGGCGGTCGACGAGCTGATCGAGATCAGCAGGCGATCCGGCGCCCCGGCAGAAATCTACCATTTGAAGATGGCTGGCCGCGACAATTGGTCGAAGCTGGGCGAAGTGGTGAAACGCGTCGAGGCGGCACGCGCGGCCGGCCAGCGGATCACCGCCAACATGTACACCTATACCGCCGGCGCAACTGGGCTTGATGCGTCGATGCCGCTGTGGGTCCAGGAAGGCGGACCTGAAAAATGGATCGAACGGCTCAAGGATCCAGCTGTTCGGGCGCGGGTCGCGGCGGAAATGAAGGCGCCCGGAAATGGGTGGGAAAATCTCTATTATGCCGCCGGGCCCAACAAGCTGCTGCTGGCCAGCTTCAAGAATGAAAAGCTGAAAGCTTTGACCGGGAAAACCCTTGCCGAGGTCGCCCGGCTTCGCGGCAAGACGCCTGAGGAAACGGCGATGGACCTGGTCGTCGAGGACGGCTCACGGGTCGGGACCGTCTATTTCCTGATGTCGGAGGACAATGTCCGTCGTCAGATCGCGCTACCCTGGATGAGTTTCGGCTCGGACGCGGAAAGCGCGGCGCCCGAAGGCGTGTTCTTAAAATCAAGCACCCATCCGCGTGCCTATGGCAATTTTGCCCGTCTCCTCGGCCATTATGTGCGCGACGAGAAGCTGATCTCGCTTCCGGAGGCGGTTCGGCGGCTGACCTCGCTTCCCGCCGGCAATCTGGGGATTGCCGACCGGGGGATGCTGAAGGCGGGCAATTTCGCTGACCTTGCTCTGTTCGACCCCAATGCTATCCGTGACCGCGCTACATTCGAGAAGCCCCAGGTCTATTCCGTCGGAATGCGCCATGTGTTCGTCAACGGTACGCAGGTCCTGAACGACGGCGAGCATACCGGAGCAACGCCAGGTCGGGTGGTTCGAGGCCCGGGCTGGAACAAATGCTCGTAGAGACGTCGCGGACGAGCAGCCTGTTTGCCCGATCCCACAGGCGCCGGTGCGGCTCGTCGAGATTCCGACAGCCTCGCGCATCCACTGACAAACAGATGCAAGCTAATGGCGAGCCCCAACACTGGCCTTTAGCCTAACGTGCCGCAAGAGCCCCTTCGGCCTTGGCCATTGGCTCAAAGATTATCTCGACGGCCACGCCTCCGACAAGCACGGTCGCAAGCGCCGCCACCATCAAGAACGTCCCGAATTCAATTAGGCGGCCGATCGTGCGGCTCTTTTCATGGGCCAGCTGGACCGAACGGCTGTATGCGCGGCGCTCGACAATGCCTGTTGCGGTAGCGTCAGTGGTTGGCGATCGATCGGAGTTCTGAACCAGTCCGTCGACAGGAATATGATCCTGAGCCTGAATTCCAAACCGGTTGGGCTTGGACCAGACCACCCTCCCAATTATGATATGGGCGCCGCGCCTGATTTCTAGGTATGAGCCGCGAACCGGAGCATCTTCAGAGTGCAGCAGCATCCCCTTGGACGACATGTTGAGGATGCAAGCGTCGCTCCAGTCGGCACCGGTGCGCATCCGAGCTGCAATCATGACATTGCGCCGAGGTTCGCGAGGCTTCATTGGTTTCGCCATCTACCCTGCCTCGCCATTGTGGCTTGGCTACCTGTGGCTCTTATTGGACGCCTACCGGTCGCCGCGCGATTAAGCATAGTTCCGAACCGGACCAATAATTACCCTGGAGAGAGCAGACGCCTCCAGCGTCGGAGCGGCGGGGAGATGGTCTGTCGTTGATCTATCGTCATTGCTCGGAGCTTCATGTGAGGTGTGGGTCGGCCGGCATCGCTGGATGGGCGCAGACCTGAGGAGGCCGAAAGCGCATTGACGCCGTGGTGAGGCTCGCAATCCGGAGGAAAGTGGAGGGCCGGAGAGCAATGCGGACTGCTCCCCGGCCCTGATTCGGCACGCAAAAGGGAGCAAGCAGTACAATTCCAACAGGTCAATACATCCCTGGCCTGGCGAAATGGCCGCAACACCTCTGTGGGCGACTACGCGGATGGGTTGCGGCTGGCCAACTCCACCCAAATCGGAGTTTGGCGTAACCCATCTGCAAATCTTCAGGCCTTAGAGCTTTACGGGCACGTTGATTACTCCCACACGACGCGTGCCGAAGCCGTGAAGGCCCGCCCATGGTATCGGCGGGCCTTCATTGTTTTAAACGGCCCGATCCGCCGCGCTGAGCCAATCGATCATTATCGGACTTGCCTAACCATCTTGAGCAAGGTGGGAGATTGGTGAGTCGGCTTGCGCTTGCGAAGTTTGATTGATCGTTGCGCTGCACGACCGCCATGCCCGTTCGGGCCCGTAGATTTTGACCGCGGGCTAGCCGATCCAGACGCCCGAGCACTTTGGAGTTTCGTCGTCGTCGGCTACGGCCCGCTGACGATTATTTGATGGAAGGGGCGCATGTGAAGGGCATCATCCTCGCCGGAGGGTCCGGGAGCAGGCTTTATCCCGCGACCCTAGCCATGTCGAAACAGCTCCTGCCGGTCTTTGACAAGCCGATGATCTATTACCCGCTCGGCGTGCTGATGTTGGCCGGGATTCGCGAGATACTGATCATCTCCACGCCCACCGACCTGCCGCGATTTGAGGCGATGTTGGGCGATGGAAGCGAGTTCGGCCTGTCGCTTAGTTACGCAGAGCAATCAAATCCCAACGGGTTGGCGGAGGCATTCATCATTGGCCGGGAGTTCATTGGCGGCGGCAGCGTGGCTATGATTCTGGGCGACAATATCTTCTACGGCGCCGGCCTTACCGAGACCCTGCAACAGGCTTCCCGCCAGGAAAGCGGGGCGACTGTCTTCGCGTATGGCGTCGAAGACCCTGAGCGATATGGCGTGGTGACGTTCGATGCCGCCGGCAACGCGCTCTCGATAGAGGAGAAGCCGACTTCGCCCCGATCCAACTGGGCGGTGACGGGGCTTTATTTCTACGACAATCGGGTTGTCGACATTGCGGCCGGCCTTGCTCCATCGGAGCGGGGTGAACTCGAGATCAGCGATGTCAACCAGATTTACCTCGACAAAGGCGAGCTTCGGGTCGTGCGGCTCGGCCGCGGATTTGCATGGCTCGACACTGGCACGCATGACAGCCTTCACGACGCGGCGTCGTTCGTCCGCACGATTGAGCGGCGCCAGGGCTTCAAGGTGATGTGCCTCGAGGAGATCGCGCTCGAGCTTGGCTATCTAACCCCGGACGAAGTTCGAAAAAGGGCCGCCATGCTCGGAAAGACGGACTATGCCGGCTATCTGCTGCGCCGGGCGAACGAGGTTGCCAATGGTTGAGGTCACTCCTCTTGCAATCGAGGGCGTGTTCGAGATTCGGACTCCTCGCTTCGAGGACCAGAGGGGTTTCTTCTCCGAGACCTGGAATCTTGCCCACTGGAAAGAAGCCGGGATCGCTACGAACTTCGTCCAGGACAACCACTCGATGTCGAGGGACAGGGGTGTGGTGCGAGGCCTTCACTACCAAACCCCGCCGGCCGCACAGGCCAAGTTGGTCCGGGCTTCACGCGGCGCGGTGTACGATGTCGTCGTCGACATCCGCGCCGGCTCGCCAACCTTTGGCAAATGGCTGTCGGTCGTCCTTTCCGCGGAGCGGTGGAACCAGCTATTCGTGCCGGAAGGTTTCGCCCACGGCTTCCTGACGCTGGAGCCGGATACCGAGGTCCAATATAAGACCAGCGCGCCCTATGCTCCACAGCATGACCGAGCGATCCGGTTTGACGATCCGGCGATCGGCATCGAGTGGCCGATCGACGGCAGCGAAATAATCCTTTCGGACAAGGATCGCGCCGCTCCCCTCCTGGCGGAAATCGAAACCGGATTTTGCTACCCATGACCGACTTTCCGCGGCGAATATTGGTGACCGGCGGCGCAGGCTTCATCGGCAGTGCCGTGGTGCGGCGGCTGATCGGGCGGGGCTATAGGGTCGTCAACGTCGACAAGCTGACCTACTCGGGCAACCTGGACAATTTAAGGGAAGTGGCCGGAGCGCCCAGCTACCGCTTCGTTGAAGCGGATATTTGCGATCAGGCGGCAATCACCGCCCTGCTTGCCGAGGAGAACATCGAGGCGGTGATGCATCTTGCCGCGGAAAGCCATGTGGATCGCTCGATAGACGCCCCGGCCGATTTCATCGAGACCAATGTGATCGGCACATTCCGCTTGCTGCAGGCCTCCCTCAATCATTGGCGCTCGCTGCAGCAAAATCAGGGTCGGTTCCGTTTTCACCATGTCTCGACCGACGAAGTCTTCGGCGATCTGCCGTTCGACGGCAGCAGCTTTTCGGAAGATTCGGCTTACGCGCCATCATCACCCTATTCCGCCTCGAAAGCGGCTTCAGATCATTTGGTTCGCGCCTGGTGCGCGACCTACGGATTGCCGGTCGTGCTGTCGAACTGCTCCAATAATTATGGGCCGTATCACTTTCCTGAAAAATTGATCCCGCTCACCATTCTCAACGCCATCGAGGGAAAGCCATTGCCGGTTTACGGGCAAGGCACAAATGTCCGCGACTGGCTGCATGTCGGCGATCATGCCGAGGCGCTGGAGCTCATCCTCACCCGCGGCAAGACCGGTGAAAGCTACAATGTCGGCGGCCGCGCGGAACGCAGCAATCTGCAAGTTGTCGAAACGATCTGCGACTTTCTCGACGAACGCGGCCCGCTCGCAGAGGGAGGCTCACGCCGGTCGCTGATTAACTTTGTCCCCGACCGCCCTGGACATGATCGGCGCTATGCCATCGATCCGTCAAAGATTGAGCGGGACTTGGGCTGGCGGGCCGCTCATGATTTCGAGCAGGGGCTGCTTGAGACGATCGACTGGTTTCTGGCCAATGAATGGTGGTGGCGCCCGATCCGCGAAAGAAAATATCGCGGTGAAAGGCTCGGCTCGGCAGCATGAAACTATTGGTGACAGGCAAGAACGGGCAGCTTGCCCAAAGCTTGACGGAGCATGCCGCGCTCTGGCCCGGCATCGAACTTATTGCCGTCGGTCGACCCGACATCGACTTGGAATCGCCTGGCTCGGCGTCAGAATTGATCCGGCGTCTTAAGCCCGACCTGGTGATCAACGCCGCGGCCGATACCGACGTCGACGGAGCTGAGGAGCAACCGCTGCGCGCCCGACGCATCAACGGGGAAGCGGCAGGCGAAGTCGCCGCCGCCGCCGCCGCGATTGGATCGCCGATCATCCATATCTCCACCGACTATGTATTCGACGGCAGCAGCATCGAGCCTTACTCCGAAGAGGAGCCGACCCGGCCGATCAATGCGTATGGCTGCTCCAAACTCGCTGGCGAAGAAGCCGTCCAAGCCGCCAATCCCCGCCACCTCATTTTGCGGACCGCCTGGTTGTACAGTCCGTTCGGGCGCAACTTTGTGAAGACGATATTCGAGGCGGCCGGGGAGCGGGATGAGCTTCGCGTCGTTGCCGATAGCCGCGGCAGTCCGACTTCTGCGCTCGACCTTGCCGGCGCACTACTGAAAATCGCGGAGTGCTGGCCTGGGACAACCGGACGGGAGCAGGGCGCAGTCTATCATTTGGCCGGGTCGGGCGAGGCAAGCTGGTACGAACTGGCTTGCGAAATCATGACGTGCAGGGCCCGACTGGGTCTACCGACTGCCAGGGTAATCCCCATAGCGGGCAGCGATTGGCCGAGGCGGGCCGCTCGACCTTCATTTTCCGTGCTCAGCAACAGCAAATTCATTGGCGATTTCGGGTTCGGCCTGCCGCCGTGGCAATGCTCCGTTGCCGAGGTCGTCGACCGCATTTTCGAACCGGTCGGCTAAATGGCGGCGAGGTCGAAGTCCTTCGATGATGGGACAAATGATGCACCCAATCGGTGAACTCCGGAGTGTTCAGCGCGGCGCGCAAGTTGCCATGGCACATGATTTAGAGCCTATATGTGACTATGCCCCCGCACTGAGCCCGTCGCACTGACCGAGTGGATAGGGTGATCCATATCCTGACGAAGCCGGGGTGGCGGGAAAATTTTGGAAGGCACGGACCAGCGTGAGCCGGATAAAAGGACCGACTGCGGCCGCTGATTATGTCCGCATCCATGGCAGCCATCTCGCTGGCTCGGTATTGGCGTTGTTTCTCGACAAAAATTTCGACCTGCTAGCGATGGATTGTTTGGGGCAGGGGCGTGCGGCGGATTGCGAGATCAAGCCCCATCTTCTTGTCAGGCGAGGGTTGCAACTGGGCGCGATCGGATTTGTCCTTATTCAAAATTCGCCGGAACGATTATCGAAGGCGACCGCTGCTGAAATCGAGCTGACGAGAGAAATCCGCCGGGCCGGCGAGGATTTCGACGTTCATCTGCTGAACCATTTGATCCTAACCCGGCGAAAGGTGCTCGAGGTCTTCCCATAACCAGAGGGCTGTTGAGACTTCGACGGAGACCGACGGAGCCCGCCGCGGTCGCTCCGAGTTTGTCCTCTTGTTTCATAATTCAGAAGGGCCGCGGAGGCGTGCAACAGCAAAAAGCCCCATCGCGAAGCGACGGATTCGTCCGGAATTAAGTAAGTGGCCCCACCATTGATCCAAACCGGATAGTGGCTTTTTAGCCCATTAACCATTGATTCCTATTGCTGAGCGTATGGGATCTTTGGGCATCTTCAATCCGGGCCGGAATGCCCTGATCCGCGCGGTCATCTTGCGTACCGTCCCGATTTTGCTGGTCATCGCGGTCGGCGTCGGGGGCATCCTCCATTTCTCGACAAGCCGTTCCGACGCGCTTGCCCTGGAGCGGCAAACCAAGCTCGTCTCCTTCGTTCTGAACCAGAGCATCGCGGCGATCGCCAACGACCAGGAAGCTTCCACCTATTGGGACGATGCGGTGATCCGCACCCGCGAGCGCCCGCTCGACATGGAGTGGCTCGACAATAATCTCGGCGTCTGGTTCCACACTTATTACAAGCATGACGAGACCTATCTGCTCGATTCCGCAAACCGCCCGATCTACGCAATGCAGAATGGCGTTAGGGTTCAGCCGGAGGCGGCGTTTCAACGGGTCGACGAAGCAGCGTTGAAGCTTGCCGCCGGTCTGCGCCGCCGGTTGATGGTCAGCCATGTCGCGCCCGAAGGTTCTCACGGCCAGACCATCGGCGCGGTGGAAACCGGTCTCATCGACGGCCGTCCGGCTATTATCAGCCTCAAGCCGATCGTCTCTGAAACGGGCGAGATCGCCCAGCAGCCGGGCGCCCAATATCTCCATCTTTCGATCCGCTATTTGGACGGCAGCTTCCTCGCCGACCTTTCGAAGCTTTATGATATAGATAATGCCGGCTTCAGCTGGTCGCCCACCGGCGCGGCATCCATCCCCGTCAGCGGACCGGGCGACACCAAATTGGGGTACATCATCTGGTCGCCGTTTGAGCCCGGCGAGCAGGTCGAGGACAGGATGGTGCCGGCGCTCACCGCTGCCCTACTCGTTATTGGCCTGATGATCAGCTTCCTTCTCGGACGAATCCGGCGAAGCCGCATGGAGCTCGAGGCAAGCCGGGCGCAGGCCCAGCACCTCGCCTTCCATGACAGCCTGACAGGGCTTCCTAACCGCGCCTTGTTCGAGGATCGGCTGGAGCATGCCCTTGCGCGGCGCGGCAGCGAGACTGCGGTTCTGTTGCTCGACCTCGACCGGTTCAAGAATGTCAACGACACCCTTGGGCATCAGGCCGGCGATGCCTTGATCCGGGAATTCGGGTTGCGGCTTGCCGGCCTCATTCGCAGCGGCGACACCATCAGCCGGCTGGGCGGCGACGAGTTCGCGATCATCCTTGAAAATCCGGGGTCCCAGGAGGTCCACCGATTGGCCAAGCGCATTTTGAAGGAAGTTGACCGCCCGTTCGACATATTGGGAAGCCAGGTACACATCGGCGTCAGCATCGGGGTCGCGCTATCCGCGGAAGCGGGCACCGACCGGCTCGAAATCGTTCGGAAAGCCGACATCGCCCTCTATCGCGCCAAGGACGGCGGTCGGAACGACTATTGCCTGTTCAACGCCTTCATGGATGAAACCGTCAAATTGCGCAGCCGCATCGAAGAGGAGCTGCGCGAGGCCCTATCCACGGGACGGGGACTGTGCTTGCACTACCAGCCACAGGTCGGCACCAATGGCCGCGTAATCGGGCTTGAGGCGCTGGTGAGATGGGATCACCCGATCCGGGGTCTGATCTCGCCTGAGCAATTTGTGCCGATCGCCGAGGATTGCGGATTGATCGTGCCGCTCGGCGAGTGGGTCCTCGGCCAGGCATGCCACACCGCCCGGCGCTGGCCGAAGCTGTTCGTTGCCATCAACCTGTCGCCGGTCCAGCTACGCGCGCACGGTTTTTTCGACAATCTGATGCGGATCGTGCGCGGCGCGGGCGCCGACCCGGCTAACCTCCAGCTCGAGGTGACCGAGCGCGTGCTGCTTGACGACGACGAGTCGGTGAAGACCGTCCTCGCCAAGCTTCGGGACGCCGGATTCACCATCGTGCTCGACGATTTCGGCACCGGCTATTCGTCGCTGAGCTATCTTCGCAGGTTTGAAGTCGACAAGATCAAAATCGACCGGAGCTTCGTCCAGCATCTCGGGGAGGCTTCGGAATCCGGTGCAATTGTGAGCGCCGTGCTTGCCCTCGGCAACGCCCTCGGACTTTCAGTCGCCGCCGAAGGCGTTGAGACGGAAGCGCAGCAGATCTTCCTCAATGTCGCGGGCTGCAAGGAAATGCAGGGCTATTATTTCTCTCGGGCTGTTCCTGCCGAAGAGGTTGAAAGGCTGCTCGACGGCGGCTCTCTATCGTCTGAAGCCGCCTGAGCAATCTCGTGAGAACGTTGATCCGCCTTGCCCTGGCGCTGCTTGCCGTTTGCCCGGCATCGCAGACCGCCGCAGTCGATGTCTCGGCGGAGCTCGGCGCGGTGTCGGATTATCGATACCGCGGTCTGTCGCTATCCGACGGCAAGCCTGCCGCGCAGGCATCGATCACGTTCGAGCATGACAGCGGAGCCTATGGCACGATCTGGTCGTCGACGATCGAGGAGCCCGGGTTCGAGGCCGATGTCGAATTCGATCTGACCGGCGGCTATTCGGTGGAGCTTGTCGAAAGCCTTAGTCTCGACCTGTCAGCCACCTATTATCTTTACCCCTCGGAGCAAAGTTCGAACTATGTCGAGGGGACCGCTACGGTTGAATATGCGCAAGGGCCGGCGACGCTCAGCGCCAGCGTTAGCTTCGTTCCGAGGCAATCTGGCACCAAGGACGAAGATGACCGCAAGCGGCGCAATAGCTATTGGTTTCTCGGCGCCGCCTATCAGCTGCCGAAACTCCCACTGACGGTTACCGCCGGGCTTGGCCATGAAGCGGGCTTTTTCGATGAAGTTGAACAGGGCGGTAAATGGGATTGGAGCCTCGGCGCCAGCGTGGCCTTCGAATCTCTCCGCTTGGGCGTGACCTA
The DNA here is from genome assembly GCA_036402035.1 of Sphingomicrobium sp. Taxonomy (GTDB): domain Bacteria; phylum Pseudomonadota; class Alphaproteobacteria; order Sphingomonadales; family Sphingomonadaceae; genus Sphingomicrobium. The sequence continues at coordinate 802 of DASWTR010000432.1, read as the reverse complement.
TACCGGTACGGACATCGAGGAGGACGCCTTGGTAGCGTCCCTGGCCTTGGACCTCTGAGCACCGACCACCGCGGCGACAGCAACAAAATTGTCGGACCTTCGGTTTTAGGCCCGGCCGACCATCAAGGTTATTAGCCGCGCTCGATGGAGCGACATGGCTGCGGTCGCTCCGCCGGCAAGCCGTCCGCGTCCAACCAACCCGGTACGAACTGAAACTTGGCTTGGTTCAGCGCATCCGTCGTTTCCGCCATTTTTGTGTACCGATTTGTGTCCCGATTTTCGCTTGACGTTGATTCGGTTCGGATTATGGTGTCGAAAGCCGCAGATTTCTGCGGTTTTCGGTTGGCCAGGAAAATCGGCTCCTGGATTTTGGTACCGGCATTCGCAGGTTCGAATCCTGCCGCCCCAGCCAATTTGCATGGTGAAAGGGACCACCGACAACATTCGCGGCCCGATGTCACAGTCGCTTATCCAAAATGGCGCTTATCCGTCGTTCTAATTTTGCACAGAATTCTGGACATCGTTCGCAACCAGTTGGCATCTCGCACGTTGCCGGCCTCGAGGATCGTTGCTGTGATGCAACAGCGGAGATTGACCAAACGTTGCAGATAAATAATAAACAAGGATGTCACGAAAGGCTGTTATAGAACAACGACACTTAGCTTCAATTTCTGTTTAATGCGTGCACACAATAAGAAAGGTTAGCGTATGAAAAGGGCTCTCCTGTTAGCTAGCGCGTTAGCGTTCATCTCAACTCCCGTGGCCGCGCGCGATGGCTCGGGATATGTCGGTATCGAAGGTG
>DASWTR010000431.1:0-2424 GCA_036402035.1 Sphingomicrobium sp. | reverse complement strand
TACCGGACCGCAGCGCGTCCTCCATCTCGTACTGGATGGCCTGCTTGCCCATGTCGTCCGGGAACAAATGCTCCAGCGTCTGCCCCAGCATCTCCTCCTCGCTCCAGCCGAGGATCCGGCGCGCGCCTTCGCTCCAGCTGGTGATGCGGCCCTGTCGATCGGTGGAGATGATCGCCGTATCGATCGCGCTGTCGACAATCTGCCGCCAGGAATCCGCGTCGATCCGGCGAGGATGAGTCTCCTCGCTGCTGTTATTCATGCAATGCCTAAATCTCGTTTGAAGTCCTCAACGAGACGGCGGCGTTATTGTTTCAGGCGAGCACCCGAACATGAGCGGGCGATTGCACCGGGCTTAAGGTCGAAATCGCCGGCTCACCGGACACCATCGCCTGCAGCCACGGCTCCATCCGCCTCGCCCCTGGCGAGCGCGGCGGACTGGGCGACGCTGATGCCCTTCACCAGCGGGTCGGCATGGCGGTGGACCAATTTCCATTCCGCCCCATCCCGCCGGAACACCACCGTAACTCGCAATGGCCACTCCTGCGGCGGCAAACCCCCAACCTCGACATTGGCCCGTTCGATCGTCGCCAGCACGACCATGTCGGGCGTCGCATAGGCTTCCACCAACTCCTGCTGGAAGCTGCCGTTTTTGAAGAACTTCCCAATCTCTTCCATTTGCTCGGGCGAATAAGGAGGCCGCCCGACTTTTCCACCCATCGGCGACATCAAGGTAAAATCGTCGGCCAATGGAAGCAGCTCCGAAAACGTCTTGGCATCCCCGCGCATCAGCGCCGCGTTGGCATCGGCGTTACGCTTGATCAGCTCGTCCAGCACCGGTTGCGGCGCGCCGCTCCTGTCCGCGCTTGCCGCCGCCGTCGACAGGCCCAGTGCCGCGACCGTCAGGTAACTCAATCGTCCCAGTGAATATCCTCCGGTGAAGAAAAGAGGGCCGGCCTCCGGGGTGGAGGAGGCCGGCCCCCGCAGGCGGCGGCTACCCTGGTTGGGTTTGGGGAGAGGTGACGAGGGCAGCCTTGATCCCGCCTAGTCCGTTTCGACCTCCAGCCTGGCGTCCATCCGGATCGCGCGGGCGAAATTGTCGTAGTTGGGCGAGGTAGCCTGCACCTCGGCATGGATTTCGGCGAACTGCTCGGGCGTACCGTCGCCGGCAATCCGCACCACATATTGAAGCGCGGCATAACCCGGCGGCACCATGTCCGAGAGGTTGAAGAAACCGCGCAGGTCGAGCGTGCCGCGTGTCTCGATTTCCAGCTTGGTCAGCCGTATCCCGCGCGTCGCCGCGCCCGCCACATAACCGACGGTCATGCAGGCGTTGAGCGCTGCGAACAGCAGCTCTTGCGGATTGGGGCCCTGGTTGCTGCCCAATATCTCCTCCGGCTCGTCGGCCAGGATTACATGGTCGCGCTCGACCGTCTCGCCATTGCCCAGCCGGATCGGCCCGGCGCGGGTTTCGCTGCGGAACTGGCCGTCCCACCGGGTCGTCACCTCGAATCCCAGAGCCGGATTGCTGTTGGCCTCGACCACCAGTTCCTGCAGCTTGTCGAGATCGATATCGTTGACGATGTTCTTGATGATCGGGCTGAGCATGGATTTGCTCCTTTCTGCCTTTAGCCGAATTTGGGGGCGATCGCGTCGATGTGTTTGAGCTCGCCCGGCGAGAGGGATCCCAGCGTCGCGCGAAATTCGGGGTGGACTAGCCCGCTGCCGATATATGTCCGGCGCAGTGCCTGGTGCTGCTGCCCGATCAGCCGCAGCCGCTCCTCCTGGCCGAAGGTCCGGCCGGTCGCCCGCTCGAGCGCCTGAAGGTTGAACTCCGCCTGCTGGATCAGCCCCATGTCGAAGAAGCTGGTGATCGCCAGGAAGCCGTTGACCGCGCCATGGATCTCATCGTCGCTCATCCGCGCCGCGATCGCCTCGATCATCAGCGTATCCAGCTTGGCGTGCTGCGCCTCTTCGATCCAGTGACAGCGGAGCAGGTTGGCGAATAGCGGGTCGAGACCCTGCCCGCGCACACTATCGACATAATGGCTCTGGCTCATCCACTCGACCATCAGGATGAACAGCGCGACCGCGAGCGGCGAATGGCCAAGCACCACCTTGGCCACCGCCTCGGGCGGCCCGATCACCTCGCATCCGGTTCCGAACCCCGCTTCGAAGGTTTCGCGGAAGCGGCTGAACAGCTGGATATGCTTCGCTTCCTCCGCCGCGAACTGCAGCAGGGCGCGGACACGCACGTCATCGGCATTGGCGAGGTCCGGACGGACATGATCCATCACGAACGGCAGGATGAACTCTTCGACCAGCCCGAACAGGCAAAGATATTCGTGGCCGCGGATATGGTTCAGCGTCAGCCGCTCCCCGGCCGACAGGAAGTCGAGCTCCGCGGTGCGCGCGAGATTCTCCGGC
>DASWTR010000430.1:0-14945 GCA_036402035.1 Sphingomicrobium sp. | reverse complement strand
GCCATTGTTCATCAGGGCAAAATCCGCATTGCCGCGCGCCGGGTCCCGGGCAACGAACAGCTGCGCGTCGGCGATCAGCGCGGCGGCGGTGCCTTCCCGTCCGTCATCTTCCGCCTCGTAGACCGGACCGGCCAGCCGGCCAACCGGCCGCTGCGCCTCGGCCCAAGCTGCTTGCCGATAGCGAGCGACCAATGCAGCAACCGCAGGATCAGCCGGATAAACGGGATGCGTGACGACCAGCGGCGCCTTCAACGTGGTGGTCGAGATCGGCTCGCCCTGCACGATGACGAACTCACCCCGTTCGCCGATCAGCGCGCCGCCCGGCCGGTCGAAGGTCAGCCGAATATCGGTGACCAGCGCTCCATATTTGCCAGAGCTGGTCAGCAGCCGAGTCCCGCCACCAGCCATCGGCACACGGCAGAGATAGGCGTTGTGGGTATGGCCGGAGACGACCAGCTGGATCGCCGGATCGAGCTTCGCCAGGATCGGCAGCACGTCGCCGGCCAGCCCCGGACAGGCGGGATCGTCATAGCGGCCGGTAACCGAGGCGCCCTGGTGGATGAGCAGCACGATCGTGCTCGCGCCGGCGGCCTTTAGCGAAGGCACAAGCGCATTGGCAGTCGACGCCTCGTCGGCAAAGGTCAGGCCGGCGACGCCGGACGGCGTGACCAGCGTTCCCGTCTCCTTCAGCGTCATCCCGATGAAGCCGATTTTGACCCCACCAACCTCTTTGATCGCCGTCCCAGGCAGCAGCGAGTTGCCGTCCTCCCCGATCACGTTGGCGGCGAGATACTGGAAACCCGCTCCCGCGAACCGTTCGAGCGCGCACGGCTGCCGGCGCGTGTGCTTCTCGCATCCGCCATTCTGCATCCGCAACAGTTCGGCGGACCCTTTGTCGAACTCGTGATTGCCGACGGAAGCCAAATCCAGCCCGGCCATGGTGAGCGCCTTAATCGACGGCTCGTCGAGGAACAGCGCAGAACTGATCGGCGTGGCGCCGATCAGGTCACCGGCCGCGACCGTGACGCTGTTGGCGGTGCGAACCTGCTTGAGCGCACTGGCGAGATAAGCCGCGCCGCCCGCTGGTACGGCGCCGTCTGCGGCGGGCACGGTAAGGTTCGGCGGCTCGAGATTGCCGTGGAAGTCATTGATGGCGAGGATCTGCACTTCGACTGGCCCCGTGGTGACCGGAGTGGGACGCGGCGTCGTCGCGCAAGCGGCGAGTAGTGCCAAAGGCGCGAGGACGGCGAAACGCTTCATGCAAACTCCACTGATCATTGCCGCAAGCAGGTGCCCGCGCATAAAGACATTTCCATGAACGATGAACAACTGATCGAGGCCGCGCGAGAGGCTGCCCTGAAGGCCTATGCCCCCTATTCCCGCTTCTCGGTCGGCTGCGCCATCGAGAGCGTCGACGGCGACGTCGTGATCGGCGTCAATGTCGAAAATGCCTGCTACCGCCTCGGCGTCTGCGCCGAGCAAAGCGCGTTATCTGCCGCCCAGCTTGCCTTTGGCTTGCAGAACGTCGCACGCATTGCGGTGGCAGGCGGTGACGGATCGGGCGACCGCCTTGCCGGCGAGATCGTATGCACTCCCTGTGGCGGCTGCCGCCAGGCGATCTACGAAGCATTCTGCCTGTCGGACCGTGATATTGATATCATCTGCTCGAACGGCGCCGGATCGGTCGCCAAGCACTATCGCATATCGTCTCTGATCCCGCATGGATTCGGACCTTCCAACCTCGACGACGCCGGTTGAGCAACCACCGTCTGAAGATATTGGAAGCCCGCTGGTCGACAACTGCGCTCCAACATCGATGATTTTCATGGGTTCGCCGAAACAGGCGGGCCGGCAGACAAGATTGGCTTAGCCTCAAAAATTGTCAGGGACCGTTCGCAAGCAGGGGTGGCTTCGGCGATGAAGGTGACCGGCAATTATCGGGAAGACGGCTATGCGGTGGTCGAGCAGCTGGTGGCTCCGGAAGTTGCGCGCGCCTTTCTGTCGTCTCTGAAAAAGGACCTCGGGCCCCAGGCGTTGCCGCTCAGCCAGGTGCGGGAATTCCCCAATCTATTGTCCAGGCCGGCGTTCGAAATTTACGGCCATCATTACCCGCCGATGCTATTCTTCCTTTGGGGTCTGACTCCGATCGTCAGCGAGATCGTCGGGCGCAAGCTGCTCCCCACCTATGACTATCTGAGGATCTACCGCGAAAGCGATATCTGCCGGGTCCATCACGACCGGCGATCCTGCGAACACAGCATCTCGCTTGCCCTCGATTATAGCGATGGTGTTGCGTGGCCGATTGAGGTCGAAAAGGTGCGATCTGAACCATCGTCCCGGGTCACGCAAGATTTCGGGGAAGAGGATTTCGCCTCGGTCGGGCTGAACGTCGGCGACGCGCTGCTCTACCAGGGCGTGCACCATCGGCATGGCCGGTTGCAGCCCAATCCCAATAGCTGGTCGGCACATCTCTTCCTGCACTGGGTGGACGCGGACGGGCCTTACCGGGACCATGCATTCGACCGCCAGATCCAGATTTCCAGCGTCAATTTCGAGTTCGCCTGATGGCGTTGCGCCTCCGACTCGATCGACCGATCAGAGTCGATGAAATCTCGGCAATGGCTTCGGCGGCGGCACGAGGCGGACGACTGGCGGAAGCGGAGCGCCTCCTCCGGGAAGCCGTGGCGCTCGAACCTTCCAAGTCGCAGCCACAGGAAGCACTTAGCTGGGTCGTGCTGCAACAGAATCGGCCAATCGAGGCAATTGAACTGCTCGATCGCCTTCTGACCGCCGATCCCCGGAATTCTTCGCTGGCGACCCGCCGCGCCTGGATTTTGGGTCAGTTGGGCCGCTTCGACGAGGCCATCTCGGCCTATCTCGAGCAGCTTCACCGGAATCCGGATCGGCCCGCGCTGCACATTGCGCTGGGACGATCGTTGCTTGCCGTCGGTCGCGACCGGGAAGCGGTCGCCTGCTACCGCCGCGCGCTTGAGCTGGGCGATCGGTCCGGCGAGGCTTGGTGGTCACTCGCCAACGTCAAGACAATCCGATTGTCGCTATCCGAGATCCGCGACATGGCCGCGTTTCTCGGTCGAGGTGACATTTGCCGGGAAGCGGCAACACGGGTCCATTTTGCCCTGGGCAAGGCGCATGAGGACCTTGGCCACTACGAGCACTCCTTCCGACATTATGAACACGGCAACCGAACCCAGGCCGAGACCGCCTTTGCATCGGGCGACCGTGTTCGGACATTGGTAGATCGATCGATCAGCTTATTTACACCTGAGTTCTTCCGGCAACGCGATTGGCTCGGGAGCCCGGATTCCTCGCCCATCTTCATCGTGGGAATGCCGCGCTCGGGAACAACGCTGGTCGAACAGATACTGGCGAGCCACTCCGCGATCGAGGGCACATCCGAGCTGCCGAACATGAACGCCATCGCCCTAGGATTGGTGGAAGAGCTGGAGGCGGACGATGGGGAATATGTTGTCACCCGCCTGCCGGACCTTCACCGCTCGCGGTTCCACGAGATGGGCCGGCGCTATATCGAGCAGGCTCGACCTTATCGCCGCACCGACCGCCCTTATTTCATCGACAAGATGCCGAGCAATTGGCAGCACATCGGGCTCATCCACCTCATCCTGCCACGGGCAAAAATCATCGACGTTCGCCGTGATCCGCTGGACTGCTGCTTTTCCAATTTCGCCCAATATTTTCCGAAGGGTCACGAATTCACCCACTCCCTCGGCGCGCTCGGGCGGCATTACCGCGCCTATGAGGATCTGATGGCCCACTTCGACGAGGTTCGGCCTGGGACGGTCTATCGCCTTGTCTACGAAGATCTCGTCGACCGGCCGGAAGCGGAAATTCGCAAGCTGTTGGCTGCGATCGACGTCCCGTTCGAAGAATCCTGCCTCCGCTTCTTCGAAACATCTCGGCCTGTCCTGACACCCAGTGCCCAGCAGGTCCGTCAACCGATCAACCGGCGCGGGATCGGGCGATCCCGGCCGTTCGCGGCTTGGCTGGCCCCCTTGCAGCGGGAACTGCAAAAGCGCTGACTAAAGTCGGCCTGCCGCTTGCACTGGTGCCTGGGCATTCCCGAGGCTAACAAGTGCGCAATGACGCCGGGCTATGAAGAGCTGCTCACGTTGCGGCGCAATTCGCCGATCAAGGGCTGGTTCCAGCTTGGCTGGCGGATTGCTGCGGTCGTTGCCCTGCTCGGCATCCTGGTCCTGTTTCACTGGCTCGAACGCGACGGGCTGAAGGACACGCACGACGGCGTCGTCAGCCTGATCGACGTCATTTATTTCACGATGATCAGCGCGACCACGACAGGCTACGGCGACATCGTTCCGGTGACGGAGAAGACCCGCCTGTTCGATGCGCTGGTCGTCACGCCGATCCGCATCCTGTTCCTGCTGGTCTTTATCGGATCGGCCTATCTGTTCGTTGCCAGGCGCACCTGGGAAAGGTTCATCATGAAGCGTATCCAGCGCACCTTGCGCGATCATATCGTCGTCGTCGGCTATGGAACGAAGAACAGCCGCGCGGTACAAGAAATGATCGACCGGGGCGTCGAGGCCGAGACAATTGTCGTCATCGATGTGAGCGACGATCGCCTCCAACTGGCCAAGGCCGCCGGCTGCACGATTCTGAAGGGGGACGCGACCCGCGATGCCACCTTGAGGGCGGTCCACGTCGAGCGGGCCGAGCTAATCATAATCTCCGCCGGGCGCGACGACACTTCGATCCTAGTTTGCCTGACCGCCCGCCATCTCGCACCCAACGGCCGCATCAGCCTGGCCGTCAATCAACAGGACAATGAGATTCCGGCCAAGCGCGCCGGTGCCGATGTCGTCGTCAACCCGCTCGATTTCGCGGGCTTGCTGCTGGCGACTACTCAGGCCGGCCACCACATCGCCGACTATCTCGCCGACCTCGCCACCATGGGTGGGCGCGTGAAGCTCGTGGAGCGCGACGTGCAGCCTCATGAGATCGGGACATCGCTCCGGGACCTCACAGACGGCCTCGGACTGCGCATCATCCGCGACGGCACCCCTTACGGGTTCTGGCGGCCACAGGTACAGAGCCTCCAAGCCGGCGACATCATCATGGAGATCGTGCCGACGGTCGGAGCGGAAGCGCCGCCTACTTCAGCTTGATCTCGCGCAGCCGCTCCGGGAGATATTCGTGACTGCTGATCGGAGGCCACTTCGGATCCTCGCCCGGCGGAACGGTGCCCGGCAGCGCCTCGATGACGAAGTCGGGGCGGAAGTGGAGGAAGAAGGGCATCGAATAGCGCGCATGGCTGGCGCGATCGGGCGCCGGGTTGACCACCCGGTGGCTGGTCGAGCGCAGCACGCCGTTGGTCAGCCGCTGCAGCATGTCGCCGATATTGATCACCAGTTCGCCAGCCTTGGGTGAGACCGGGATCCAGCGGCCGTCCCTGGTCTTCAGCTCCAGCCCCGCTTCCTCGGCGCCAAGCAGCAGGGTGATGGTGTTGATGTCCTCATGCGCGCCCGCGCGGATATGGTTGCCGGTCGGCTCGGTCTGCGCCGGGTAATGGAGGAGCCGCATCACGGAATTGCCGTCCCGGACCGTGTCGGTGAAATAATCCTCGTCGACCTTGAGGAAGCGGGCGATGGCGCGCAGCACCTTCACTCCCGCCGCGTCGAAGGCGTCGTATAGCTCCAGGAACGTCTCCTTGAAGCCCGGGACTTCCTCCGGCCAGATATTGTCGGCCATGACTTCGCGGAACGGATGGTCCGCAGGCAGCTCGCGTCCGACGTGCCAGAATTCCTTTAGATCGAACGATGTCGCGCCCTTCGCTGTCTCGATCCCGAACGCGGTATAGCCGCGTGCGCCGCCGCTGCCGGGGATCAGATATTTCTTCTTCGCTTCCTCAGACAGCGCGAAGAACTGCTTCGACAATTGTTCGGCGCGATCGATCAGGTCCTGCGGAATGCCGTGGTCGCGGACGATGGCGAAGCCATATTCGACGAAGCTGTTGCCCAGCTCCTGCGCAAAGCCCTGCGTGTCCTTGTCGGCGTCGGGCAGCGAGACGGAAGCGATATGGTCGCTGGTGATTGCGTCGGTCATGTCAGGCTCTTAGCAAAAATTCAGGCGATCATCAGCCCGGCGAGTGCGGCGCTCATCAGGTTTGCCAGGGACCCGGCGAGCAAGGCGCGCAGGCCGAGCTTGGCGATCATTGGGCGCTGATTGGGGGCAAGGTTTCCGGTCACTGCCATCTGGATCGCGATCGACGAGAAATTGGCGAAGCCGCATAGGGCAAAAGTGACGATCGCTCGGCTCCGCTCGCTCAGCGCCGCGGCCGGCCCGGCGGCGTTGCCAAGGTCGATGAAGGCGACGAACTCGTTGAGCACGATCTTGGTGCCGAACAGCCCGCCCGCAACACCCGCCTCGCTCCACGGAATGCCGATCAGATACATGACGGGCGAGAACAAAGTCCCTACGATTGCCTGGAACGACAGGTCGGGCCGGCCGAACCAGCCACCGATCCCGCCTAAAATGCCGTTAGCGAGGGCCACGAGGGCGACGAACGCCAGCACCATCGCGCCCACCGCGACCGCCAGCTTGACGCCGGTCTGCGCGCCTTGGGCGGCAGCCATGATGATGTTAGCCGGCCGCTCGCCTTCTTCGAAAGTATGCACCTCGATCTCATCCTCGGGCGCGACCACGGCCCCGCCGTTGAGGTCCAACTCCTCGGGCCCGGCCGGCTCGTCCGGCATGATCAGCTTGGCCATCAGGATGCCGCCGGGCGCGGACATGAAAGCAGCGGCTAATAGGAAGGGCAGATATTCTTTCCCCAGCAGCGAAGCATAGGCGGCCAAAATGGTGCCTGCCACGCCAGCCATTCCGACGGCCATCAGTGTGAAGAGGTGGGAGGGAGGCAGTGCTGCCAAATACGGTCTAACGACGAGCGGACTTTCAGACTGGCCGACAAAAATGTTCGCCGCTGAACCAAGCGATTCAACCCGGCTGATGCCGGTGACCCAGCCGATCGCTCCGCCGACCCACCGGACCACTCGCTGCATGATTCCAAGGTGGTAAAGGATCGCGACCAGCGACGCGAAGAAGATGATGACCGGCAATGCCGCGATAGCGAATACTTTGTCGCCGTACAGGGTCGCCAATTCGCCAAAAAGGAACTTTGTGCCTTCCTTGGCATAGTCGAGCATGTTTGAGACACCGAAGGCCATTCGCTCAAGCGCGATCTGTCCCCACGGCGTTTTCAAAACCAGGAAGGCTAGGACCGCCTGCAGCGCGAACGCCGCCCCGACCACCCGCAGCTTGATCGCCTTTCGGTTGGAAGAGAAAGCCACCGCAATCAGGAAGATGGCGGCGATGCCCGCCACCCCGAGCAGATATTGATTCATGTAACGCCGCCCCTCCCCAGGGTCACCAGGTCACGCCTTGTTCCGCGTTTTTGGCGGCCGCGTCCAGTAGGTCGAGTGCTTCTGCCGGAGAATCCGCCTTGAGCAGTTGCAACCGCCGCGCCTGGCTGAGGAATCCGCTGTCGCGAACATGGTCCATGAAGTCCGCGAGGCCGTCCCAAAATCCGTTGACGTTGAGCAGGCAGAAGGGCTGCGCGTGATAACCGAGCGCGTTCCAGGTCCAGGCCTCGAACAGTTCGTCCAAGGTGCCGATGCCGCCCGGCAGCGCGATGAAGCCGTCGCACAACTCGGTCATCTTCGCCTTACGCTCGTGCATGTTGGTGACCGTATGCAGTTCGGTACAGCCCCGGTGCGCGACCTCATGATCGACCAGTGCCTGCGGGATGACGCCGTAAACCCTGCCGCCTGCTTCCAGCATCGTATCGGCGATGATTCCCATCAGGCCGAGGCGCCCGCCGCCGTAGACCAGGTCGATTCCACGCGCCGCCATCTCATGGATCAGCAACTTGGCCGTATCGGCGAAGGCTGGATCGCTGCCGGGCGCCGAGCCGCAATAGACCGCCAGCCGCTGGATCATAGCTGCACCAGCGCCTTCAGGTCCGTGATCGGGCGAGCGCCGAAATGCTGGATCACCTCGCCCGCCGCGATCGCTCCAGCCCACAGGCTGCGCTCCAAAGGCGCGCCCTTGCAACGCGCGGTAAGGAAGCCCGCGGCGAACAGGTCGCCCGCGCCGGTCGTGTCGACCACCTGCCGGATCGGCGCTGCCGGAATCGAGATTCGCTCGCCATCCTCGATGGCGATCGCGCCCTCGGCCCCTTGGGTAATGACCAGCGTCGGCACTTTGGCCGATAGCTCGGCGAGCGCGTGATCGAGGTCGGCGTGGCCGGTGAGCTGCAGCGCCTCATCCGCATTGGCGAACAACAGGTCGACCCCGCCGCTGCCGATCATCCGGCCGAAACTGTCCTTGCGCCCGGCGATGCAGACGCTCTCGCTGAGCGTGAAGGCAACCTTGCGCCCGGCTGCGTGGGCGACCTTGATCGCTTCCATCATCGCTGCGCGCGGTTTTTCCGGTCCGAACAAATAGCCTTCGAGGAACAGGATCGAGGCCGAGGCGATCAGATCCCGGTCGAGCGTCGCCACGTCCAGCTCGTGGCTGGCACCCGGGCAAGTGTTCATTGTCCGCTGGCCATCCGGCGTCACCAGGATGAGGCACCGCCCGGTCGGCGGCCCGGAGCCGTCGCCCTTGGGTAGCGGTGGCGTATCGAACCGGACACCCAGCGCATGCATGTCATGTTCGAAGATCAAGCCCAGCTGATCCTCGGCGATCTGGCCGATGAACGCGACCTCGCTGCCCATTGCGGCGCAGCCGGCCATGCTGTTGGCGGCCGATCCGCCCGACATTTCCCGCGCCACCCCCATCGCCGCATAGAGCGCGTCTGCCTCTTGCGGGGTTAGCAGTTGCATCGAACCCTTGGGCAGGTTGTGTTCGGTCAGAAAGGCGTCATCGGCGCTGGCGATGACGTCGACGATCGCATCCCCCATGGCAACGATATCGAGCGTGGCGTCGGCCATGGCGGTGGTCGCGAAGTCCTTGGGCTAATGGCGGAAATGGCGGGCCCGCCTAGCTGCGCGTTGAATTAGCGTCAAACGGAACTGGCTTGCGGGTCCGCCGGAAGCCGCTAGCAATCGCGCATGACCGATCAAGCCGTGCCGACGCCCGCACTCTCCCGCTCGCTCTTCGCCCTCGCCGTCTTCTACGGCGGCATGGTCTGCATCGCCGGCGTGCTGGCCAACAAGCAGGTGGCACTTGGGCCGCTGGCAGTCGAGGCGGGCATTTTTGCGTTTCTGATGCTGGTTACGACTTCGAGCGCGGTGGCGGAGCTGCATGGCCGCGACGCCGCCAACCGGCTCGTCATGCTCGGCTTCGTTCCCCTGATCGCATCGACCCTGCTGGCCTTTCTGGTGCTTCAACTGCCCGCGGCGCACGACATGCCGGCCGACCGGCAGAGCGCCTTCGCCACCATCATGGGCTCAACCCCGCGCATCTGGATCGGCGGGATCATCGCCTATGGCATTTCGACGCTGCTCAATGTCTGGATCTTCAGTCGGCTGAAGGCGCGCGAGGGGGCGAAGCTGATGTGGCTGCGCGCCGGCATCGCCAGCATCTTGAGCCAGATCGTCGACACGCTGATCTTCATCACGGTCAGCTTCTATGGCGTCTTCCCGATCGCCAACCTTTTGCTCGGCCAGATGCTGGCCAAAGTGGTGTTGTCGGCGGTGTTGGTACCGTGGCTGATCTATGTGTTCGTGGCGATTGGACGACGGCTGGATTCAATCGATTGACAGCCGGGCGTTGCGGATTCGCACCACCGCGCGAAGTGATTCAAATTGCGTCACAAAAATGTAGCATTCGGCGTGTCTAGGCCCTAATCGGTAATCTGTTGCGCGGGGGTGCGCGACGGGGTGGGATTTTTTTGCAACGTTTGATGAGAAAGTGGCGCCCGGTCCGGGTAGTCACCCGATTGTCTAAATCGACCCCTAGCTGCCCGAACGCCTGATTGAACGGTCACATCTCTACTATTGGGGTCCAACGTGAAAAAACTGATTCTGCTCGCCTCGACGGCTGTCGTGTTCCCGACTGCTGCCTTTGCCCAGTCGACCGGCACGGTCACGACCGAGGAGGAAAAGGAAATCGTCGTTACCGGCACCCGCGCCCTGACCGGCGTGGACGGTGTGGTGGTTCCTGACACTACCAAGGCAAAGGGGCTGATTACCCAAGAGTTGATCCAAAAGCAGTCGCCGGGGCAGACGATCCTCAGCGTCGTCAACCTGGTCCCCAGCGTCAACTTCACCAATTCCGACCCCTACGGCAGCTCCGGCGGCAACATCCGCATCCGCGGCTTCGACGGCAACCGCATCAGTCTGACGTTCGACGGCGTTCCGCTCAACGACAGCGGCAACTACGCGATCTTCTCGAGCCAGCAGCTCGATCCGGAGCTGATCGAGCAGGTCAACGTCGGCCTCGGCGTCACCGACGTCGACTCGCCGACCGCGTCGGCCGCTGGCGGCACGATCAACTATCGTACCCTGATTCCGTCGAACCGTATGGGCGCGCGCCTCGCTGCATCGTTCGGCTCGTTCGACTATCGCCGCTTTTTCGGCATGTTCGAGACCGGCGAGTTCACTTCGTTCGGCACCAAGGCCTGGCTCTCGGCCAGCAGTTCCGTCAACGACAAGTTCAAGGGGCCGGGCGAGATCAACAAGCGGCAGTATAATGCCCGCATCTACCAGCCGATCGGCAACGGCGGCGACTTCGTCTCGCTCGCCGCCCACTGGAACCGCAGCCGCAACAATTTCTATCGCAACCCAGGGGTGAACGATCTTCGGACCGTGTTCGGGTCAGACGACATTGTTGCCAACGCCGACGCCACTGCCGATGATCCGATCCGTATCGGCTATTTCGATGACTTTGACCTTCCCAATGCGAACGATGATCGCAGCAACTGGGAGGCCGTGTTCGACATCGAGAACGACCCTGTCTGCGTCAGCGCCGGCCGTACGTTTGGCGGCTGCAGCAACTATTACAATATTCGCTTCAACCCCTCGAACACCGGCAACATCCGGGGCCAGTCACGCTTCACGCTGACCGATCAGCTGATCCTGACCGTCGACCCCAGCTTCCAATATGTGCTGGCCCACGGCGGCGGCTCTTTCACGCTGCGCGAAGATAGTCGTCGGGCTAAGGGCGCCAATCAGGCCAGCCCGGGCGTCGACTACAATGGTGACGGCGATTTCACCGATACCGTTCGCTTCTTCACGCCGAACATCACCAACACCCACCGGCTCGGCCTGACCAGCTCGCTGATCTACGACCTCACGCCGCAGCACCGCATCCGCGTCGCCTATACCTTCGACCGAGCCCGCCACCGCCAGACCGGCCAATGGGGTTTCCTGGAGGACAATGGCGACCCGGAAAGCATCTGGTCCGGCCGCAACGCGACGCCGGTCCTGACCAATGACGGTTTCCAGCTGCAACAGCGCGACCGCAGGTCGATCGCTTTGCTGAACCAGATTTCGGGTCAGTATATCGGCCGCTTCTTCAACAACGATCTTCGCGTCGAAGTCGGCGTACGTCGCCCCTTCTTCAAGCGCGATCTGGAGACGTTCTGCCCGATCCAGGCGACCGATGGGTTCGCTTACTGCACCAGCGAACCGATCCTGCCGCGCGGCACGCCGATTGTGAACAACCCGGCCGCGCCGGACTTCTCGATCCCGATTTTCGTCAATCCGGGCGATGTTATCCCCTCGCAGGCGAACGGACAGCCAGGGCGGAAGTACAACTTCATCTACGCCCCGTTCGAAGCCGATTATAAGTTCGGCAAGCTGCTTCCGAACGTCGGCTTCACCTATCGTCTGAACGGCGGCCCGGTCAGCTTCTTCGGCAGCTATGCCAAGGGCTTTTCGGCTCCGCGTACCGACAATCTCTATCGTGCGCCGATCGTCGAGGTCGATCCGGAAGAGACCAACGCCTTCGACCTGGGCGTTCGCTACACCAATAATATCGTCCAGGCGCAGGGCACGCTGTGGAAGATCGACTACAAGAACCGCATCGTCAGCTCGTTCAACCCGGATCTCGGCATTTCGATCGACCGCAACGTCGGCAAGGTGGCCAGCTGGGGCGTCGACGCCAGCGTCGCCGTCCGGCCGATCCGGCAACTCTCGCTGTTGGCGATCGCCAGCTACATCGACACCGAGCTGAAGGATAATGTCCAGCTCGGCTCGCTGACTGCCGGCCAGAGCTGCGACGACACGCCGCTGCCCGCAGCCTGCGCCCCCACCAAGGGCAAAATGGTCACCGAAACCCCGCATTGGCAGTGGGGCGGCCGCGCCAACCTGGAGCTCGAGGCAGTCGAATTCGGTGTTCAGGGCAAATGGGTTGGATCGCGCTTCGCGACCGACACCAATGACGTCAAGGTCAAGGGCTATGCCACCGTCGACCTCGACGCGCGCCTGAAGCTTGGAGCGCTGTCGGACATGTTGCGGAAGACTTACATTCAGTTCAACGTGATCAACCTGTTCGACAAGCATTACTTCGGTAACATCTCGACCCAGATCAACGCTGCCGGCAACCCGAACTTCTCGGTCGGAAGTCCGCGGACCATCATGGGGACGCTCAACGTCGGTCTCTGATCGCCGCAGTTGAGACGGATTTGGGCGTCGCTCCCTCGGGAGCGGCGCCCTTTTCTTTTGGCTCGGCGCAGCACTCCCCTTGCTCATGCGTTGAGGGCCGTGCTGGCCTGTATCAACCGGAGTATGAAATATGTTCGGCAAGAATGACGAGGTGACCGTCCTCGACACGCTTACCACCACCCTGATCGACAGCATCAACGGCTACCGCGACTCCGCGGCAAATCTGGAGGGCGGCGAACGCTTCCAGCAGTTCTTCCGCGAAATGGCCGATGAGCGGTCGCAGGTCGCCGAGGACCTGCGCTCGGAAATCCGCCGGCTGGGCGGCGATCCGCCCGATGACGGCTCGCTGATGGGCAAGACTCACCAGCGCTTCCTCGACCTCAAGGCGGCAATCACCGGCCGCGACGACAAGGCGATCATCAACGAGGTCGAGCGCGGTGAGGACTATCTCAAGGAGAAGTTCGAGACGGCCCTGGCCAGCGACACATTGTCAGGTGAGACCAGGTCCGCGATCGATCGCGCGTTCCAATCAGTACGCAAAGGTCATGACAAGGTCAGCCAGCTGAAGCATTCGATGGAAGGCCTGAGCTAATCTAGGTTGGCGGAAAACCGCGAAACTTAGCAGAGGCAAAAGCGTTTTATCTTCGTGCGATTGGCCTCCTTTTCGCACATGCCTTGAGTGCCTGTTTTGGTGGGCATTCTCGCTGCCGGTGGAAGGGCGGATGCGGCTTGGTCGCGTCCGCCCTGATCCCTTCCAATCTCACCTAACGACTGAAGCTTTCACCTCATTTTAGAAGGAGCAGGCACATGCCCGAACATCCACGGCCCGACACGCCCGAGTCCAAGGTCGAGCATCAGGCCGACCAACCCGGCGTAACCACCGGCGGGGAATCCCAGGGCAAGCCAGGCGGCGACCATCTCGACGCCAACCAGGAGGGCAAGGCCGGCGCGTCGGCGTTCAAGGGTGGCCAAAGCGAGCGAGCCTACCACGGCACCGGCCAGCTCGGCGAGAAGAAGGTTGGCGAGCAACCCAACGCGGGTTCGCGCGACTAAGCTAGTCCTTCAGGTCCTTTCGGTCCTTGTGAAGCGTGCCGAGGATGTCGTCGAGCTCGTCATGGCCGGTCGGCTCGGCATGGCCGCCGGTGCGCCAATAATGTTTGTCGAGCTTCTCCATGATCTCGAAACCCTTCTTACCCTGCATGATCAGCAGCGCGTCAATCTTGGCCTCAACCCGGTCGTCATTCTCCTTTGACGAGGGCGAGCCAAGATAGAGGAAATAGGCCAGCCCGACGACTTGCCACAGCAGCTGGAGGAATTCCGACTGCCAGTTTTCGAACGTGTCGCGCATCATTTCGCTGAGATATTCGGCCTGATCGGGTGCCTGGCCGTGCGCCGCGGCCTCGTCGACAAAGGACTTCCAGCCGAAATACCAGTGCAGCAGCAGCGAGACCAGGAAGAAGCCCGCGGTCAGCCAGGCGTAGCCGTATTTCTTGAAAATCATACTCGCCTCCGTCGTCTCACATTGCCGCCTCAACGGCAGATCGACGGGACGGTTGCGGCGGATTACCTATGTTAGTGCGGAACCGCTCGCGGCCGCAATTGGCCGGGTTTGGAGCGGGTAACGGGAATCGAACCCGTGCGTTCAGCTTGGGAAGCTGACAGGCTACCATTACATCATACCCGCTCAGGGCATTGGCCGAACATCTAGGTTGCGTCCCCGCGAGGGTCAACGGACTTCAAATCCCTCCGGCGACCGGCGCATAGCCGATTTCGGCCAATTTCCCTGCGAGCTCGTCGGCAACCGCCTGGGCGCGGCCGCGATCCTCGGAACGGACAACGAAGTTGGAGCCTACCCTGCCCTCCTTGAAGAATGGATAGCTGCCGATCGAGATGCCTTCTGCCGAAGCTTCGGCCCGGCGGAGGATATCTGCCACTTCGCTCTCCGGTGCGAAGGCGCCAACGGTAACCGAGACCAGCGGCCGACCGCCTTCCAGGGTCCCGCTCAGCGCGTCGAGCATTCCCGCCGTGATGTGCGGCACCCCCGCCATCAGGAAAAGGTTGCCGACCCGAATGCCGGGTGCGCCCGACATTTTGTTCTCAATCAACTCCGCGCCGTCCGGCACGCGCGCCATACGCAGCCGTCCCTCATTGAGTCCGCCCTTGTCGGCATAATAGCGCTCGAGAATGGCCCGCGCCGCCGGGTGGATGACCACCGGCACGCCGAGCGCCTTCGCCACCGCATCGACCGTGATGTCGTCATGAGTTGGGCCGATCCCGCCGGTGGTGAAGCAATAGTCATAGGCCGTGCGAAGGATATCGACTGCCTCGATGATCCGATCT
>DASWTR010000429.1:0-4263 GCA_036402035.1 Sphingomicrobium sp. | reverse complement strand
GCGTCAGGCTGCTCCCGCGCCGCAGACACCGGATATGATGCAAACCGCGTCCACGCGCCCCGCTGGCGGCGGCATTGGCGATTTCCTCGGCAGCCTCCTTGCGCCGAAGGCGACACAGAAGAACCGCACGGTTCAACTCCTTATGGAAGACGGGCTGGACGAGGGCACGGCTACGCTGGTGGCGAACGACAAAGGGTCGTTGCAGACCTATCTGCGCCAGCGTGCCTTTGGCGAAGGGCCGCAGCAGAGCGAGTTCGATCTGCGCTATCAGGCGGCGGTCGATGCCGGTCTCCAGCCGGGAACGCCTGAGTTCCAGCGCTTCTACCTGACTGGCGACATGGACGGCGGCAGCGCGCAGCAACTCATCAATGTCGGCAAGGGTCGCTTGTACGACCCGAACACGAAGCAGTTTATCACCGCCCCCGACATGGGTACGGACGCGCCGACCGTGCAGACATTCTACGACGACAAGACCGGCCAGCCGTACAACGCGCAGTGGAATGAGCAGACGCGCGCTTGGGAGCGGGTGGGCGGTGCTAAGGCACCGTCTGGCGGCATCTCTGTTACCTCTCCTGATGGCACGGTCATGACCGTGGGCGGCGCGGGCCAGAAGGTGACTGAAGGCCAGTCCAAGGACATTTACTACTATACGAACGGTAGCAACTCCAACGCTGTCCTCAGCACGCTTGACACCCAGCTTACCGACTGGACGCAGGCGAACGCTGATAAAATTCCGCTCGGCCTCGGCAACTACGTTCGCGAGCCATCCTTCCGTCAGGCGCATCAGGCGGGCCGCCAATTCCTCTCGGCTATTCTCCGCAAGGAATCGGGCGGCGCTATCACGTCGGAGGAATGGGAATCCTATGGGCCGATGTTCCTCCCTGTCCCCGGCGATGATCCGGCTACCATTGAGCAGAAGCGAAACGCGCGGTCGGTCGCGCTCGATGCCATCAAATCGGGGCTTGGCACGGCCGAGGCAATTGCCGAAGCGAACAAGGTAAGGATGGGCATTGCTGACGCCCCGATTCCCGCGACCGAACGGGATCGTCGCGCCCCCAGTCGTCAGCCTGTTGTTATCGACGGCTACACCATCGAGGAAGTCGAATAAATGGCGACGTTCCAGATCACCGGACCAGACGGCAAGAAATACCGCGTCACCGGGGATTCTCCTGCGGGTGCCATGCAGGCATTGCGTAAAATGGTGAACACGCCTGCCCAGCAGCACCCGGAGTTCGACGGTTCGAATATCCCCGGCTATAACCCGGAAACGGGTATGGTTGAGCGCCAGTTCAGCAAGGGTGAATCCGGCGCTTATGGCGCAGCCGACATGGCGACGTTCGGATTTGGCGACGAAATCGCATCCTGGATTGGCTCGTTCCTTCCCGGCGTGGACAAGCCGCAGGAGCAAATCCTCTCGGAGATGCGCGGCAATCAGAAGGCTGCTCAGGAGCAGAACCCCGGCTCGTACCTGACTGGACAGGTTGCCGGTGGAGTTGCGCAGGGCCTTGCAGCCGGTCCCGGCATCATGGCTTCAGCACCCTCCCTCGGCGGGCGTGTTCTTGGCGGCATGGGGACGGGCGGGCTTATGGGCGGCGCTTATGGCGTTGGTTCGGGAGAAGGCACGCAGGACCGCGTTATTTCCGGTTTGACGGGCGCTGGTACGGGTGCCGCCCTTGGCGGCGCTTTCCCGCTTGTCTCGACGGGCGTTTCGTCGGCTGTTCGATCTGGCTTGAATGCTATGTCGGGAAACCGTGCCGCCGCACAAACAGGTGTATCTCCCGGTGCCATGCGAATGCTTGCCGGCACCTTGCAGGCAGATGATACGCTTGGTGCTACGGGCCGCCAGAACATGGCACGCGCTGGGCAGGACGCTATGCTTGCCGACGCAGGGCCGCGCGCTCGCGGCGTTCTCGATGTCGCCATTCAGCGCGGGGGGCAAGGTGGTGTTGGCGCAAGGCGGGCGATTGATGATCGGGTAGGCCGTGCCTCCCATGCCATCACGCGCACGCTCGATGACACGCTAGGGGCACCGCAGGGCGTCACGGCAACCCGTACAGGCATTCGCGAAGGTTCAGCGGCGGCTCGCGGGAATGCGTATGACAATGCGTATCGTCAGGCTATCGACTACGCCGACCCGCGCGGGCAGCGTCTTGAACAACTGGTGAGGAACCGCGTCCCGCACAGTGCCATCCAGCGGGCTAACGCGCTCATGAGAGCGGAGGGGAACCAATCGCAGCAGATACTCGCTCGCGTTGGCGATGATGGTTCCGTGACGTTTGAGCGCCTGCCTGATGTTCGCCAACTCGACTACATCACGCGCGGCCTGAATGACCTTGCCGAAGCCGGGGAGGGTGCGGGCGCTCTTGGCGGTCAAAATGCTCTTGGACGCGCCTACCAGGGGCTTTCGCGTGAAATCCGCGACACGCTGCGTGGAATGGTCCCTGAGTATGGTCAGGCGCTCGAAACCGCAGCCGACCCTATCCGCCGTTCGCAGGCCGTGCAACTCGGCTCCCGGCTGCTCTCCATGCCACGTGACGAGGCGGCAGAGGCCGTGCGTGGCATGACGGGTGCTGAACGTCAGGCAGCGGCGCAAGGTCTGCGTTCCAAGATTGACGACGCAATGTCGCGCGTTACCCGCACGGTGCAGGACGGCAATACGGATGCGCGTGAAGCCATCAAAGCGCTGAAAGACCTGTCCAGCCGTCAGGCTCGTGAGAATGTCACGTCACTGCTGGGGCGCGATGCCGCTAACCGGCTCTTCACCGAGATCGACAGGGCGACAACGGCGTTCGATTTGCGGGCATCTGTGGCGGAAAACTCAAAGACGTTCGCTCGCGGCGCGATTGACGATCTGGTAAAGCGGCAGACCTCATCCGGCGTCGTGGGGCAGGCATTGGAGGGCAAGCCTATCGGGGCGGGCAAGCGGCTCATCCAGAGTGTTACGGGCCGCACACCTGAAGCATTGGCGGCTCGCGAGGATCAAATCTATGCCGAGTTGGCGGATGTTCTGACGCGCTCGCCAGGACAGTCGGGCGGGCTGTTCAATGCCATCTCCGATCTGGGTCAATCCGATGCAGCAAATCAGCTTCTTGCTGGTCGGGTCCGGGGTATTTTAGGCGCTCTTCAGCAGCCGACCGCTTATCCCACTGGCGGGCTATTACAAGACATGCGGCGCAGATAGCTGCGCAAATCAGCAGATAGGGCACCACGCCTAACGGCAGAGCCCTTTCTATCAAAAGCCATCCAAGTCCTGCGCAGAACAGCGCAGCGACAACGTTCCCGATGACGATTTCGATCTTCATTGGGTCCACACATAATCTTTCACCCGTGAGAAATCTAGATGGCGACAGCGTATCAGATCGCAGCCAGCATGGCTGGCTCACGCGAGGGCCAAGCCGCACTCACAGACTTCCTGCGGACGGGCGGCCAGAACATCGACCCGGCAACGCGGGCTTGGTGCGCTGATTTCGTCAACGCCACGCTGACCAAGGCCGGCCAGAAGGGCACCGACAGCGGCATGGCCCGCTCGTTCCTTCAGTGGGGGCAGGGCGTCACACAGCCGGAGCGCGGTGACGTTGCGGTTTTCTCGCGTGGCGGGCCGAACGCACCAACAGGGCATGTCGGGTTCTTCGACAGCATCAACCCGGACGGCTCTATCCGCGTCCTTGGCGGCAACCAGTCCGACAGCGTTTCTTACGCCAACTACCCAGCAGATAGGTTGCTCGGATATCGCCGCGCGGCCCCGCCAAATCCGAACGAGCGCCTCGGCGGGGACAGCATGGTTGCGCGCAACACTGCCCCACAGGTGGCTGGGCAGATGAACACCTCACTGGGCGGGCTGGGCGGCGACAACACGCTACTCGCTGGCAGCGGCGGTCTTCTCGCTCATCAGCGCCCGATTAACCCCGAACTCGCGGCCCTCGCAGGCGATGAAGAGAAAAGCACGGCGGCGAAGATCGGCGGACTTCTCTCGAACCTGGGCCAAGCCTTCCCCGACGCTCCGCAGCCCAACCTCGGCCCGATGCCGGATGCGACGAAGTACGGCGGAATCCTAAGCAAATTTCTCGACTCCATGACGAGGCGCGTCTGATGGCGAATATCTACTCACTCGACGTTTCGGCCGCCAACAATTCCAGCACTGGCGGCATGAACTGGGCCGAAGGGCAATCTCCCGGCACAGTCAACAATTCCGCGCGCCAGCTTTCGGCACTCATCGCGCAGTTCCTTGCCGACATCGGGGGCGATTTGGAGGCGGGCGGCACG
>DASWTR010000428.1:0-2155 GCA_036402035.1 Sphingomicrobium sp. | reverse complement strand
TGTGGTCGTCGAAGCCGTGAATTACCCGCAGAGCTGATCGAAGGAGCAATCTAGACCTAATGCCCAAGCGCACGGACATATCCTCGATCCTCATCATCGGCGCCGGCCCGATCGTCATCGGCCAGGCCGCAGAGTTTGATTATTCGGGGAGCCAGGCGGTCAAGGCGCTGAAAGCTGAGGGTTATCGCGTCATTGTCGTCAACTCCAATCCGGCGACCATCATGACCGATCCGGAGTTGGCCGACGCGACCTATATCGAGCCGATCACGCCCGAAATCGTCGAGCGGATCATCGAGAAGGAGCGGCCCGATGCGCTTCTGCCGACGATGGGCGGGCAGACCGCGCTCAACACCGCGCTGACGCTGAACAAGAACGGAGCGCTGGAGCGGCACGGCGTCAAGCTGATCGGCGCTCAGGCCGAGGCGATCGACAAGGCCGAGGACCGCGAGAAATTCAAGGCGGCGATGGACAAGATCGGGCTCGACAGCGCCCGCTCAGGGATTGCGCATAGCCTCGAAGACGCGTTGAAGGTGCTGGAAACGACGGGACTTCCTTCGATCATCCGCCCGAGCTTCACGCTCGGCGGCACCGGCGGCGGGGTCGCCTACAACCGCGAGGAGTTCGAGGCGATCGTCAAGAGCGGCCTCGACGCCAGCCCGACCAACGAGGTGCTGATCGAGGAGTCGCTGCTCGGCTGGAAGGAATATGAGATGGAGGTGGTCCGCGACCGCGCAGACAATGCCATCATCATCTGCAGCATCGAGAACGTCGACCCGATGGGGGTTCATACCGGCGACAGCATCACCGTCGCTCCCGCGCTGACGCTGACCGACAAGGAATATCAGCGGATGCGCAACGCATCGATCGCTGTCCTACGGGAAATCGGTGTGGAAACAGGCGGTTCCAACGTCCAGTTCGCGATCAATCCCAAGGACGGGCGGATGATCGTGATCGAGATGAACCCGCGCGTGTCGCGCTCCTCAGCGCTGGCGTCGAAGGCAACCGGTTTCCCGATCGCCAAGGTCGCGGCCAAGTTGGCGGTCGGCTACACGCTCGACGAGATCGCCAACGATATCACCGGCGGCGCCACCCCGGCCAGCTTCGAGCCGACGATCGATTATGTCGTGACCAAGGTGCCACGCTTCGCCTTCGAGAAGTTCAAGGGGGCTTCCGACCAGCTGTCGACGGCGATGAAGTCGGTCGGCGAGGTGATGGCGATCGGCCGCAGCTTCGCCGAGAGCCTGCAGAAGGCGCTGCGCGGGCTCGAAACGGGTCTGTGCGGGCTCGACCGGGTGCGCGAGCTGGAACACGCCTCGCCGCAGGAAATCGAAAATGCCCTGGGCCGCGCCACCCCGGATCGCCTGCTTGTCGCCGCGGAGGCGCTGCGCCAGGGCTTCACCGTCCAGCGCATCCACGAGATCAGCGGCTTCGACCCCTGGTTCCTGGAGCGGCTGGCGGAGATAGTTCAGGCCGAGGAGCAGGTGCGCGACGAGGGACTGCCGCATGATGCCGCCGGGATGCGGCGCCTCAAGGCGATGGGCTTTTCCGACAAGCGCCTCGCCCAGCTGGCGCTGCGGTCGGCCCATGTCGAGCGGCAACTGAGCGAGACCGCAGCGCGCGGCTCCGGCGTGGTTCATGATGCGCTTCGCGGCATGACCGGTGGGGTAACCGAGGCCGAGGTGCGCAAAGCCCGCCTGAAGCTGGGCGTGCGGCCGGTGTTCAAGCTGATCGACAGCTGCGCGGCCGAGTTCGACGCGGCGACGCCCTATCTCTACTCGACCTACGAAGCGCCCTTGTTCGGCGAGCCCGAGGACGAGGCCGAGATCAGCGACCGGCGCAAAGTCGTCATCCTCGGCGGCGGCCCGAACCGGATCGGGCAGGGGATCGAGTTCGACTATTGCTGCTGCCACGCCAGCT
The DNA here is from genome assembly GCA_036402035.1 of Sphingomicrobium sp. GTDB lineage: Bacteria > Pseudomonadota > Alphaproteobacteria > Sphingomonadales > Sphingomonadaceae > Sphingomicrobium. The sequence continues at coordinate 238 of DASWTR010000428.1, read as the reverse complement.
TCGCGCTCAAGGACGCGGGTTATGAGACGATCATGGTCAACTGCAATCCGGAGACGGTCTCGACCGACCCGGACACCAGCGACCGGCTGTATTTCGAGCCCCTGACCGGCGAGGATGTGCTGGAGATCCTCCACCGCGAGGCGGAGAAGGGGGCGCTCGAGGGCGTGATCGTCCAGCTGGGCGGGCAGACCCCGCTCAAGCTCGCCGCTGAGCTCCAGGCCGACGGGATCCCGATCCT
>DASWTR010000427.1:0-2883 GCA_036402035.1 Sphingomicrobium sp. | reverse complement strand
GGCCGGCGACTTCCCGATGGAGCGCTTCCTGGCCGGCGAGGGCTTCGCTAACCAGCCGCGCTTCCTCGCAACCCGCATCCCGCCGACGCCCGAAATCATCAAGGCGCAGGGCCTGACGCCGGAGATGGTGGCCAAGATCGGCGGCGGCCTGCCGGCCCGGATGAAGCTGATCGCCGAAACCCCGGTCGACACCTGGCAGGCATGGCTGGCGGCGAAATTCATCGCGTCCAATGCGGCGGTCCTGCCGAGCGACATCGATCAGGCCAATTTCGACTTCTACGGCAAGTTCATCGCCGGCAGCAAAGTGATGCGCCCGCGCGATGAGCGGGCCGTGGTGACCGTGGACGGAATGCTCGGCGAATCCATCGCCAAAATCTACGTCGACCGCCACTTCCCGCCGGCCAGCAAGGCGGCGATGCTCGACCTGGTCGGCAATCTCCGCAAGGCGATGGCGCTCAACCTGGTCGATCTCAAGTGGATGACCCCGACCACCCGCGCCGCGGCCAAGGCCAAGCTCGACGCGTTCAATGTCAAGATCGGCTACCCGTCGAAGTTCGAAACCTACGACTCGATGGTCATCCGGCCCGACAATGCGCTGGAGAACAAGCTCGCCGCGGCGCGCTGGGAGCACGCCCGCGATCTCGACGACCTGACGAAGCCGGTCGACCGCGAGCGCTGGTACCTGACTCCGCAGACGGTTAACGCCTATTACGCCGCGACGCTGAACGAGATCGTCTTCCCGGCCGCCTATCTGCAGGCGCCGAACTTCAGTTCGACCGCCGACGCCGCCGTCAACTATGGCGCCATCGGCAGCACCATCGGCCATGAGATCGGCCATGGCTTCGACGACAATGGCGCCAAATATGACGGCAAGGGCGTGCTTCGCGACTGGTGGACTCCGGAGGACAAATCGACCTTCAAGAAGCTCGGTGAGACGCTGGTCGCGCAATATGGCGCGATGTGCCCGTTCGATGACGGCAAGACGTGCATCAACGGTCGATTGACACTTGGCGAGAATATCGGCGACCTCGGCGGCCTGTCCCTCGCCTATCGCGCCTACAAACTGTCGCTGAACGGCAAGGAAGCCCCGGTGATTGACGGCCTGACCGGCGATCAGCGCTTCTTCATCGCTTACGCTCAGAAATACCGCAACAAGTGGAGCGAGCAGTTGCAGCGGCTGGTGATGGAAAGCGATCCTCATGCGCCGGATACCGCGCGGGTCAACGGCGTGCTGCGCAATTTCGACCCTTGGTACCAGGCGTTCAACATCAAGCCGGGCGACAAGATGTACCTCCCGCCGGAGCAGCGGGTCAGCATCTGGTAATCGCGAAACGCATCGCCGCCACGCCTTCATAACCAAAGAGCATGGCGGCGATGCGGTATCGGCAGGCGTCGTTCAGTCTGGCGTGTTATATGCAGGCCATATGACGCTGACGGCTTGCAATCGACGCGCCTTCATGGGTGTTGCCGGCGGGATGGCCCTCGCTGGGGCGGCAATTTTCGCCAATCGGGGATCGGCCGCCGCTTTTGAGGTCCAGCGCAGTCCGGCTGACTGGCGGCGTCGCCTTGGACCTCAACGCTTTCACATCCTGCGCGAAGCAGGCACCGAGAGGCCCTTCACCAGCCCGCTGCTCAAGGAAAAGCGCAACGGCGTTTTCGCCTGTGCTGGCTGCGGCCTGCCCCTGTTCAGCTCGGCCGCCAAATATGACAGCGGCACGGGCTGGCCCAGCTTCTGGAAGCCGCTGCCCAACGCCGTCGCCTACCGCCGCGACTTGTCGCTCGGCATGGTGCGGACGGAGGAACATTGCCGCCGGTGCGGCGGGCATCTCGGTCATGTGTTCGACGACGGTCCACGGCCAACCGGCAAGCGTCATTGCATCAACGGCCTCAGCCTGATCTTCAGGCCTGACCTGTCCCGAGCGTAGCCGAGGGATGCTGCTGTTCCTCCTCGCCTATCTGGGCGGCATCCTTACCATCCTCAGCCCCTGCATCCTGCCGGTGCTGCCGTTCGTCTTCGCCCGCGCCGACCGCCCGTTCCTGCGAAATGGGTTGCCGCTACTCATCGGCATGGCAATCACCTTCGCCGGCGTCGCGACGCTCGCGGCCGTTGGCGGCGGCTGGGCCGTTGCCGCGAATAGCGCCGGACGCTGGATCGCGATCGTCCTGCTCGCCGGCTTCGCGCTGCTGCTGATCTTCCCCCGCCTCGCCGACCGCGCCATGCGCCCGCTGGTCGGTATGGGCGAGAAACTGTCGGCGAAGGGCAGTGAGGACCGCATCGGCGGGTCGCTCCTCCTCGGCGCCGCGACCGGCCTGTTGTGGGCACCCTGCGCCGGCCCGATCCTCGGCATCATCCTGACCGGCGCCGCCCTGTCCGGCGCCAGCGCAACCACCGCCGGCCTGCTGTTCGCCTATGCGCTTGGCGCGGCGACCAGCCTTGCCCTCGCCTTGTTGATCGGCGGCCGCGTGTTCGCGGCGATGAAGCGCTCGATCGGCGCCGGCGAAGGCCTGCGCAAGGCGCTCGGGGTCCTGATCCTGATCGGCGTCGCGACCATCGCCCTCGGCCTCGACACCCGTGTGCTGGCCAGGCTGTCGACCGCCCAGACCTTCGCCTTCGAGCACGGCATTGCCCGGCTGCTCGGCATGGAGGATCAGGAGCTGACCACCAAGACCGGCGGCACTCTGCCGGTCGAAGGCCCCCTGCCTTCCATCGACGGAGCGGTGCTGTGGCTCAACTCGCCGCCCCTGACCCGCGATCAGCTCAAGGGCAAGGTCGTGCTGATCGACTTCTGGACCTACAGCTGCATCAACTGCATCCGTTCGGTGCCCTATGTCCGCGCCTGGTACGAACGCTACAAAGACCAGGGCTTCGTCGTGATCGGCGTC
>DASWTR010000426.1:0-1929 GCA_036402035.1 Sphingomicrobium sp. | reverse complement strand
CGCTCGGCCTCGGCCAGGATCAGCGCGAAATCCTCATTTTCGTCGGTCCACTCAGCGATTGGTGTCCAGCCGCCAGCAAGCAACAGCAGACGGGCGCCGCGCGGACCATATTTGTGGCTGTTCTCGGTGTGGATCGACTGGCCGTTGCGGAAGAAGAAGCGCTTGTCCTCGATCGTGAATTCGACATCGCAATTGGCCACAAGGTGCATCTCGATCCGGCCGAGCATGTCGTTCCATCGCGCCTGATGGCGGAAGGCGTCGATCGGGATGTCCGCCTCCAGCTCTCGGTTGATGCGATGTAGCAGGTTGAGGTTGAATTGCGCGGTGACTCCCTCCGGGTCGTCATAGGCGGCAATGAGGCGTTCCACGCCTTTCACCCGATCCATCCCGATCAGCAGCTTCGATCCGGTCCCGCGGGTATTGCGGAAGTGACGCAGCAGGTCGGTCGCGCTCTGCGGCACGAAATTGCCGATGGTCGAGCCGGGGAAGAAACCGAGCCTCACCAAGCCGTCGATCCGCGGCGGCAGGTCGACGTCCCTGGTGAAGTCGGCCTCGACCGGATAGACGGCCAGGTCGGGGAAATCGCCAGCGACCACCCCTGCGCTCTCGCGCAGATAATCGCCGCTGATGTCGATCGGGACATAGGCCTTGGGCTTCACTTCGCGGAGCAGGATCGGAGTCTTGGTCGCGCTGCCGGCGCCGAACTCAACGACCGCGCAAGCCGGCCCCGCAAGTCGAGCGATTTCCGGCATCTTGTTCTCGAGCAGCGCGGTTTCGGTACGGGTCGGATAATAGGCCGGTAGCCGCGTGATCTCATCGAACAGCTCCGACCCCCGCCGGTCATAGAACCAGCGAGCGGGGATCGCCGGAATCGGCTCGGACAGCCCGTTGATGACGTCGGCACGGAACGCCGGATCGGCTTTCTCAAGCGTCTTGAGCAAGGCGCACCCCCGTAAATTGCCAGCGCGCGGCTGGCGGGAAGAAATTGCGATAGCTGGCGCGCGAGTGGCCGCGCGGGGTCGCGCAACTGGCGCCCTTCAACACCATCTGCCCGCTCATGAACTTGCCATTATATTCGCCGACCGTGCCCTCCTCGGGCTTGAAGCCGGGGTAGGGCAGATAGGCCGAGCCGGTCCATTGCCAGACATCCCCGAACGGCCCGCCACCGGGCTTGGGGGTCACGGGTTCTGCCTGGTCGAGCTGATGCCCGAGATGAGGGTCGGCGGAGGCGAATGCGGCCTCCCATTCCGTCTCGGTCGGAAGCCGCGCGCCGGCCCAGCGGGCGAATGCATCCGCTTCATAATGGCTGATGTGGGCGACGGGCGCGGAGCGGTCGATGTCGCGGCGTCCGGCGAGGGTGAAATGCGTGCCGTCCTCCCGCCAGTGGAGTGGGCGGGAGACGCCTTCGCGCTGGAGCCAGTCCCAGCCTTCGCTCAGCCATAGCGAAGGAGTTCGGTAGCCGGCATCCTCGATGAACTGCAGCCATTCGCCGTTGGTGACACAGCGGTTGGCGATGCGGTGCGGACAGAGCAGCGCCTGGTGCCGCGGCCGCTCGCAATCGAAGGCGAAGCCGGTTTCAGGCGCGCCGATTTCGACCAGCCCGTCGCGGCCGTCGATCCAGCCGAGCGGCTCGGTCGCGTAACAGGGCGACGGGTCGAGCTCACCATAGGCTGGCTCCAGCGGATTCTCGGCGAAAGTGGCGAGAATATCGGTCAGGAACAGTTCCTGGTGCTGCTGCTCGTGATGCATTCCGAGCTCGACCAGCTTCAGCGCCTCGGGCGGCAATTCGGGCAAAGCCGCCTGGAGCGCCTCGTCGACCTTGGCGCGCCAGTCGCGCACCTCGTCGAGGCTTGGCCGGCTGAGCATCCCGCGCCGGGGCCGGGCATGGCGCTCGCCTTCGCCCTCATAATAGCTGTTGAACAGGAACGG
>DASWTR010000425.1:0-2238 GCA_036402035.1 Sphingomicrobium sp. | reverse complement strand
TCGACCAGGGCGATGCGGACGAAGCCTTCGCCTTCCTCGCCGAAGCCGACGCCCGGAGCGACCGCGACATGTGCCTCGGTCAGCAATTTCTTGGCGAACTCCATGCTGCCTAGGTGCCTGAACGGCCCTGGGATCGGCGCCCAGGCGAACATGCTGGCCATCGGCACCGGAATGTCGAAGCCGGCGCGGCCGAAACATTCGACCAGCACGTCGCGGCGCTTCTTGTAGAGCTGGCGGTTGGCCTCGACGCAGTCCTGCGGGCCGTTCAAGGCGGCCACCGCGGCCGCCTGGATCGGAGTGAACGCGCCATAGTCGAGATAGGACTTCACGCGGGTCAGCGCTCCAATCAGCTCCGGATTGCCGACCGCGAAACCCATCCGCCAGCCGGCCATCGAATAGGTCTTGGACATCGACGTGAACTCGACCGCCACCTCCTTGGCGCTCGGCACCTGCAGGATCGACGGTGTCGGCTCGTCGCCGAAATAGATCTCGGCATAGGCCAAGTCGGAGATGACCCACAGCCCCTCGGCGCGAGCGAACTCGACCAGCTGCTTGTAGAAATCGAGGCTGACGGTCTGCGCGGTCGGGTTGCTGGGATAGCCGATCACCAGCACCTTGGGCCGCGGCACGGTGTAGCGCATCGCCTTTTCCAGCCGGTCGAAGAAATCGGGGCCGGGGACGGCCGGGATCGAGCGGATCGAGGCGCCGGCGATGATGAAGCCGAAATGGTGGATCGGATAGCTGGGGTTGGGCGTCAGCACGACATCGCCTGGCGCGGTGATCGCCTGGGCGAGGTTGGCCAGGCCCTCCTTTGAGCCGAGCGTGACGATCACCTCGCGGTCGGGATCGAGCTCGACCCCGAAGCGGCGCTGGTAATAGCCGGCCTGGGCCTTGCGCAGACCGGGAATGCCCTTGGAGGCGGAATAGCGGTGCGCGGTCGGCTTGGCCGCGACTTCGCATAGCTTGTCGATGACATGCTTCGGCGGCGATCCATCCGGGTTGCCCATGCCGAGATCGACGATGTCCTCGCCGCGTGCTCGCGCCGCCGCCTTCATCGCGTTGACTTCGGCAAAGACGTAGGGCGGCAGGCGGCGGATACGGTAGAAATCGTCGGTCATAGGGCCGCTTGTGGCAGATATTTGTGCAGCGCATCAATGCCCGTTCATCCTGAGCGGAGCGCGGAGCGCGTAGTCGAAGGGCCCTGCACAAAAACCATCGTGCCAGCGCCCTTCGACTTCGCTCAGGACGAACGAATGTGGGCGTCCCGCATCAGCGATCGTAAGCCGGCAGGCTGAGACCGCGGGCAATGGCTGCGCCCCGCAAGCTGAAACCGGCGAGGCCCGCGACCAGCGCGGCCAGGGCCGGCGGGGCGCCCACCAGCGACAACCCCACAAACACCCCCGAAGCCAATGCCGCTGCTGTCACATATAGCTCAGGCCGCATCAGGATCGACGGTTCATTGGCCAGCACGTCGCGGATGATTCCGCCGACGCAGGCGGTCATCACCCCCATGGCGAAGGCCGGCACCGGCGCGACGCCATAGTTGAGCGCCTTGGACGCGCCATAGGTGGCGTAGGCGGCGAGACCGACCGCGTCGAACCACAGCAGCGCCTTCTCCGCGACCGCCCGGCGCGACAGGAACCAGACGCCGAGCGCCGCGCCGATGCAGATCAGCAGGGTCGCGTTGGTGTGCATCCAGAACACTGGCGCGCCGATCAGCAGGTCGCGCATGGTGCCACCGCCGACGCCAGTGATCACCGCGAAGAAGATGAAGGTGACCAGAGTCTGCTTCTTCTCCGCCGCCAGCAGCGCTCCCGACACGGCGAATACGGCGATGCCGACATAGTCGAGCATGACCAGCGCATCGGGAAGGAGTTGGGGCGGTTGCATTTCGTTCCGCCTATGGATTGCATCGCGTTCGCTCGCAATGACGAGTATGAGCCGTTTCATGACCGACGATACGACCACCACCATTCCGAGCATCGAGGACTGGCAGCATTGGGCGCTGGTCATGGCGCGGGCCAACCAGATGATCATGGAAGCCTGGGCCGACAACCTGGCCAAGGGCAAGTCGATGCCAGGCTTCGGCCTGCCGGTTGCGGAGAAGGTCGCCGATCCGATGGCGTGGATGAGCGCGGGGGCAGAGGCCTGGTCCAAGGGGCTGGAAGCGTGGAGCCAGATGCTCGGCCAATACACCCAGGCCGCGGAGCAGAAGGACAAGCGCTTCGCCTCGCCCGA
>DASWTR010000424.1:0-8301 GCA_036402035.1 Sphingomicrobium sp. | reverse complement strand
GGCCTCACCATGGTCGATGTCGTGCTCAGCCTTGATGAAGCGCAGCATCGGGCGCGGATTGTGGCCGTGTCGCGGCGCGGGCTGGTGCCCAGGGCCCATGCCGAATTCGAACCGGCCCCGGTTGCGCTGGATGAGGTGCCGCAGGGATCGGTTTCCAAATTATGGCGCTGGCTTCGGCGGCGCGGGGCGGAGGTTGGCTGGCGAGCCGCCGTCGACAGCCTGCGGCCGCACAGCCACGCGTTGTGGCAGGCCTTCAGCGAAGAAGATCAGCGTCGCTTTCTGCGGCATGCCCGGCCGTGGTGGGATGTGCACCGCCACCGCATCGCGCCCGAGGTGGCCGGACGGATAAAGCGGCTGGTACAGCTGGGCCAGCTGGAGATTGTCGCGGGGCGGGTGACGGACATGTGGGCCGGGAACCAGAAGCTGTCCGTCGCCATCCAACGGCGCGGAAGGTCGGATGCGATGACCCATGAGTTTGCGCTGGCGGTAAACTGCACCGGGCCATTGGGTTCGATTTCGGAGAGCAAGAATCCGCTGCTGGCAAGCCTGTTCGATGCTGGCTTGGCGCGGCCTGACTCGCTCGACCTCGGGCTGGAGGTGGATGAGCGTTCGCGGCTGGCGACGGCTCCGCGCGCCTGGGCGGTCGGGCCGCTGACCAAGGGCCGCTATTGGGAAATCACCGCGGTTCCCGATATCAGGGGGCAGGTCGCGAAGGTCGCGGACGATATCGCAGAGGAATTGAACTCATGAGCCCCCCTCCTTGCAGCCCCGAAGACGGCGATTTGGTCAGCGGCGCGCCCAAGGTGGCGGTGCCGGCCGAGGTCGAAGAAGCGGTGCGGACGCTGATCCGCTGGGCCGGGGACGATCCCGACCGCGAGGGGCTGCTCGACACTCCCAAGCGGTTCGCGCGGGCGTGGAAGGAATATGCCAAGGGTTATGAGGAAGACCCCGCGCGGCATCTGGCGCGCACCTTCCACGAGGTCGGCGGCTATGACGAGATCGTGCTGCTCAAGGATATTCCGTTCAACAGCCGCTGCGAACATCATCTGGCGCCGATCATCGGCAAGGCGGCGATCGCGTATCTGCCGAGCGACAAGGTGGTCGGGATCAGCAAGCTGGCCCGGGTTCTCCACGGCTTCGCCAAGCGGCTGCAGGTCCAGGAGCGGCTGACCGCCGAGGTCGCCGACTGTATCTGCGAGCACCTCCAGCCCAAGGGCGTCGCGGTGGTGATCGAGGCCAGCCACAGCTGCATGACCGCGCGCGGCGTACAGACGCCAGGCGTGATGATGGTCACCAGCCGCATGATGGGCGTGTTCCGGGAGGACGAAAGGTCCCGCAAGGAAGTGCTGGCCCTGATGGGGTATTAGCCCCGCGACCTAATCATTTTCACCGAAGGCGACCGTCAGCAGCGCTCGCGCCGTTCGGGGCGACACGGGCGAAAGGAGGCCTGAGGAGGCGACCAGATAGCCTTCTTCGCCGAGGAGGTTCGAGCCCAGAATCCGGAGGTCGGCCGGGCGGCCGCCGAGCCTGAAGCTATGACGCGCTCCAAGGTTGAAGGTCGTCACCGCGGGCGCCTTGAAGCTGTTGGCCGTGTCGACCCAGCGCTCACCCAGATGGCTGACGGTCGCATCAAGCGACCAGTTTGTTCCGAACCGGCGCACGATGGTTGCGTTCGCGACGAACTGGGACACGCCGACATCATGCGAACCGACCAGGCCGGCATCGACCAGCTCGCCCGTCAGCTTGGACTGGAAGAGGACGAAGCCGGCCAGGATGTTCGTCGCGGGCATGATCTCGCCCGCGATCGAGGCCTCGAAGCCGCGGTGGCGGACGTTGCCAACAACGCCGAACGTCCCGTCAAGGCGGAATCCCTGGCTGGGCTTCGAAACGTCGAACAGCGCTGCGATCAGGGTCAGCTTGGGGGAAAGGGCATAGCGCGCGCCCAACTCGAATTGCTCGGTCTCGACGGGCGGCAGAACCTCCTCCCGGTTGATCGCAGAGGCTGGCGCGGAGCCGCTTTCTTCAAGCCCCGTCACCCAGCTGCCGAACAGCGAGGCCCGGTCGGTCAGATTGACGACCACGGAAGCATTATAGTTGGTCGTATCGCTGACGCGCTCGCTCGTCACGCCGGACGTCGAGCGTACCCTCTTGTCGTAGCGGGTGCGGTGCACCGCCAGGCGCAGCTGAGCACGATCCCTCCAGGTCAGGCCATAGCCGGCCGAAGCGGTATATTGCTTGACGACATCTTCGCCGCGCGTGCCGGTCCATCGCGGCTCCGGCACGTCGGGCGGATCGCCGGTCGCGAGGTCGAAAGCGCCGAGCGGGACAGCGAGGCTGGAGGCCAGCGCGGTGGTCGTGTGGCGGCCGCGTAGCGACAAGGTGAGCTGGTGTTGAAGGGCGCCCGTATCGAACCCGCGCCCTAGCCGGATTTCACCTGTGTCCGACAGCCTGTATCGCCGCTTCGGCGTGCGCAACGTGGTGGCGGTGGCATTCCCCTCAGCGTCCGACTGGATCAGCGTATTGTCCGCATTGTCGAGTTTGAAGATCGAGCGGAAGGCCGATGCGTCGACGGTGAAGCCATGGAGCTCGCCGCGGTAGAGCAGGCCGAGATTGGTCGTCGTGCCCACGGTCCGCGCCCAGTCCGGCGAATATTGGTGGAGCTTGCGCAGGTTCGGCGGGACCGCGCCGCCGGTGGCTATCACCGCATAGTCGCCGTCATAGTGGCGGTCGTTGACCGACCCGAACGCCCGCAGCCGGTGACCGGGCGCGATCTCCCAACCGGCGACCAGGCCGAAATTGGTGGCTTGTCCTTCTTCCCCTTTGGGAAGGCGCCACAGGGGCCGCCGCACAAAACCACCGGCGAAGCTGAACGGCCCTGTGCGAACGGAGAAATCGCCCTGAACCACTCGGGTGCCGAAATCGCGAAAGCCCGCGGTGAGGCGCAGCTCGTTCGCCGGCCCGGCGTCGCGCAGCCGATAGTTCACGACACCCGAGGGCGCCGGGTAGGGGAGGCGCGCGGCGTTCACGCCGACGCGCACGCTGACGCCTGCCAGCACCGTGTCGTCAAGCGCCTGGGCGCGACTGAAATAGGCATCGTCAATGCGATAGGCGCCGCTGTCGTTGAGGTCGAAGCCGCGCACCTGGCTCTCGGTATAGAGGCCGGACAGCTCGATTCCGGCGCGCTCGCCGAAGGCGTCGGCGGCATTGTTGAGCGCATTGTCCTGTGCCGCCGCGGGGGCGGCGACGGCGACTGTCAGAGCGATCCCGCTGACGCATGAAAAACGAGCGGCGCCATTCATAAATGCTCCTCTTGGCCATGGAGCGTTAGCTTAAGTGTGGCGGTCAGCGCGGCGAAGGCGGCTCGCTGCATCCGCCCGGCGGTTGGCTGCATCGATGGAGCGTTAGCCCGGCACCTCGGTTAGACCTGGCGCACGATCGATGGGAGCACAGCGATGAAGCCCTGCATCAAGGTTCTGACATTGACAGTGGACGACCTCGAGCGATCCCTCGCCTTCTACCGGGACGGCATGGGCCTGGAGACCAAGGGAATAACCGGGGAGCAGTTCGACAATGGCGCAGTCGTGTTCTTCCACATGAACGACGATTTGATCCTGGCGCTGTGGCCGGCTCAGTCACTCACGAACGATACCAACATCGTGCCCACGCAGGAGAGGACGGGAGCGGTTACCATTGGACATATCGTCGGCTCCAAGGTGGAAGTGGACCGGGTCATGGCCCAGGCGAGCAAGGCTGGCGCGACGATCCCGGACCCGCCTCGCGACCGGTTCTGGGGCGGATATTCCGGGTATTTCCGTGACCCCGACGGCCATCTTTGGGAAATCGCCTGGAATCCCGAATTCAGCGTTGAGGATTAGCGGTGATCGGCGACGATCCGTTCGACAGCAGTCGTCAGCGGTACCGTGCCCCGCCGATGTTCCGCGGTCTGGTCGGGAGCGACCCGGCCGCTTGAGATGCCGTCGTACATGCCGAGGAGCGCGGCGGCGACCGCTTCCGGGACGCCATTGTCGGCCAGCATCGCGGCACGCTGTTCGACGGGCACAAAAGCCGGCTCCACCGGGCGCCCGATCGCTTTGCCGAAGGCCGCGGCCACGTCTCTAGCGCTCCAATCCTCCGGCCCGGTGAGCTCGACGACGCGATCGCCAGCCCAATGCTCGCGCATGAGGTTGGCCGCGGCGCGGCCGACGTCGACCGCGCTCACCATCGGAAATTTGAAGTCCGGATCGACGAATGTCGGCAGAATGCCCTCCGCCACAACCATGCCCGCCACCTCGCTCCACGTTTCCACGAAATAGCCCGGTCGCAGAAAGGCGACGGCCGGCGCGGTGCCGGCCAGCGCGGACTCGGTCTGATGGAGCGTGGCGATGACACCGGTGCCCGACGCATGCTGCGCACCGACCGACGAGAGGACGACGGCCTTGGGCAGGCTTGCACGCCGCACTCCCTCGGCCAGCGCGGCACCGATCTCGGCCGCCCGCTGATAGGTATCGCCGGCGACGGGTGGCGGGCTGAGGAGGAAGGCCGCGGCCGCGCCCTGCAGCGCCTTGGTCACGGCGTCCACGTCCTCGATGCTGGCGATCGCAACGTCCGCGCCGGCCTTGCCCCACTCGGCAGCCTGTTCGGGACGGCGAACGACAACCCGAACGGCCTCGCTCAGTCGGATCAGGGCGCGCGCCGTCGCGCCGCCCGCTCGTCCGCCGGCTCCGAACACGACGTGCATCAGCTAATCCTCCTCTGCTGGATGGCCGTCTTACGCGGCCGCGCGCGCGGCATTGGCCGCGGCAAAATGCGCGGTCTGGTCGGCATAGGCCTTCTTGAATGCAGGGCGATTACAAGCGCGCTCGATATAAGCGCCGATGTTCGGATAGATCGGCTGATGCGCGCGCTTGGTGGTGCGAAATATGTCCGCCATCAATATGTCCGCGATGGTGAAACGTCCCGCGGCGAACCATTCGCGGCCCTGCAAAATGCCTTCCAGATGGCCGAGCCGCATGTCCAGCCAGCTGGCGAGCCCGTTCTCGGGCCCCTCATCGGTCCAGCTTAGGTACATCCAGGGGACGCTGACCACTTCGACCGAGTTCAGCGCGGCGATCGTCCATTGCAGCGTGTCGGCTTCGCCAGCCGGATCGCGGGGCATGAGCTTTTCGCTCTTCTTGGCGAGATGCAGCAGGCAGGCGCCGCTTTCGAAGATGGTGATGCCGTCGTCTTCCAGGAAGGGAACCTGGCCGAACGGCTGTTTGGAAAAATGTTCGGGAGTCTTATTCTCGAAGGAAGTGTATTTCACCTGATAGTCGAGCCCGGCCTCTTCGCAGGCCCAGGCCAGCCGCAGGTCGCGGACGCGCGCTCCGGTCTCGCCTCCAGGCACCCAGTCATATGTCCAAATCGTTAGCATGTGCATTACTCCTACTGGCTAACCTTCCGCTTCATTCGTCCCTGCCGTGCCGCCTTTCCTTGAGCTTCCGAGCTATTGGCCGGACCCGGCTGGCGGAGCAGCAGGCGCGTCCATGCCCTCGAAGAGGCCGGTGACCCGTGGCGGCTCCTTGTCGTCGAGGAAGGGTGTAGCGAGTTCGGCAATCCGTTTCGCTTCGGCCATGATGCCGATGTGCGACGTGGCCGGCAGGATCGCGAGACGAGCGCGAGGCGCACCGGCGATGAAGCCCCGCGCGGCCGCTGTCCGGTCCCCGCCGCCGCGCAGCTTGAACAGCTCGACGGCGTGGTCGAGCTGCACGCCGTCCGCGTCGCCGACAATGATCATCGTCTTGTCGCCGATTGCGCGGATCGCGTCGTTGGACGCCGCATAATCCTGGGCTTCCAAGCCAAGCACGTCGCCGACGAAGGTCGCGAACTGGTCGGGATTGGGTGACAGCCTTTTATATTCGGCTTCGATCGGCGAACCGGCGAACATCGCCGGCGTCGCCTGCGCCATCGATTGGAGCACTTCGGGATACCAGCCGTCGCGCCGAGACGTCCCGGCCAGGATGACCTGCTTGCCCGTTCTGTTCGGATGGCGGACCGCCATGAACAAAGCGGCGGTGCCGCCCATCGAATAGCCCATCACGTCAGCCCGCGGCACGTTCAGCGCCGCCAATACCGCGGCGGCGTCGTCGGCGATGAGCTCGTAGGTGGTCGGTCCCGCAATTTCGCCCGAGCGGCCGTGGCCGCGGGCGTCGATGGCGATCACCGGACGACCCGCGATGAAGGGCTCGAACAGCGGCTTCATCGAATCCGCCGACATGAAGGAGCCGTGGATCACAAGGAGCGGCGTCTTGCCTGAACCAAGGTCGCCATAGACCTGGTAGGCGATCCGGCCGCCCTCGACGTCCGCGAAGCCAGTGCGAGCAGGCGCCGAATTTGCGGCGGTTCTCTGGGAGGCTTCATTCGCTCCCGATCCATTGTTGTGCGACGAGTCCGTCTGCGGCGAACAAGCCGCGACCATCATCAGCAGGGCGCCCAGTCCGGCGACGCGCACAAGATTTTCGGATCTGGGTGGGCTTCCAACCTCGGGTCGAACCATCCTATCAACGGCGCCGGCCATCATCTTTCCCATCGGTCCTTCTCCCTCGGCAAACATGCAACTCTGCCAGGTGCCTCGCCGCACGATCCATGACAAGGTAATGCCGGCGCGCATTCCTATCCTTCCTCTCGCCAGTGAGAACCAAACCTAAGGGTGCGGATCGCATGGGCGAAGGCAATTCGCTGCAGCCAGCCGGCAGTTCGCTGCATCGATGAGGCGTTTTCCAACAGTTGCGTTAGGAATGGCGGCATGAACGAGGCCGCCGCACCTCCCGCGCCGATGATCAGCTGGCGATGGATCGCCATGTTCTGGACGGCGGCCGCCCTATTCGAGGCCACGCAAACTCTTTTCATCCAGCGCGCCCTGGGACGCGGGAGCGCAGACTTGCCGTTGTTCCTGACGGAGCTCGCAGGCTGGCTGCCGTGGGCGCTGGCCACGCCGTTCGTGATCAACCTGGCTCGGCGCCATCCGGTCGTTCCCACCCCGACGGCGCGCGGCGCGGCGGCGCACCTCATGGCGTTCCTCGCGATCACCTTGATCGCCGAGGCTTGGTCGGCGGGGCTCCACATGCTGTTCAACCCCGGGGCGCATCACCAGGAGCGGACATTCTGGGGCACGCTGAGCGCAACGCTCATCTTTCACGGGCTGATCTGCCTGTTCGCCTACATGCTGATCCTGGCGATCACCTATCTGGTGGACTCGCGGGACAAGGTGGCGCGCAAGGTGACCGAGACCGCGCAGCTCAATGAAGAGCTTTCCAAGGCCCAGCTGGCGGCGCTGCTTCACCAGATGGAGCCGCACTTCATGTTCAACACGCTTAATTCCATCGCCGGGCTGGTGCGCGACGATCGCAAGACGGCGGCGGTCAACCTGATCGTCGGTCTGAGCGAGCTGCTCCGTAGCGCTTCCCAAGATCACAAGCCGGAGGCGACGCTGGCGGAGGAGGTCGAATATGCGCAGCGCTACATCGACATCCAGAAGGTCCGCTTCGGAGAGCGCCTCGCCTACAGCGTGGATGTTCCGGAAACGCTGATGGGGACGCAGGTCCCGAGCCTCCTGCTCCAACCCCTGGTGGAAAATGCCATCAAGCACGGACTTGCCGAGCGGGTGACCGGCGGCGAGGTCCGAGTCACGGCAGCAAGAAGCGGTGGCGCCTTGTCGCTCAGCGTATACAATGACGGCCCGGACTTCGCGGCCGACTGGGAGTCGAACAGTGCCGGTGTAGGACTTGCCAACCTCCGCACGCGACTGCGCATCATGCATGGCGACGATGCGGATCTTCGCGTGACGAGCGTGGCGAGCGGCGGGGTCGAGGTGGTCGTGACTTTGCCTCTGACGAAGGCCGCATGACGCGGCCCCACCGGCGCAGCGCGCCGATCAGCGTCCTGGTCGTCGACGACGAGCCTCTCGCCCGGCGCAATCTGACACTCTTGCTGCGCGACGACGCCGACATCGCGTCAATCGAGGAATGCGCCTCGGGCGCGGAGGCGATCGAGGCGATCCGGCGCCGGAAACCGGATCTGTTGTTTCTCGACGTGCAGATGCCCGAGTTCGACGGCCTCGACGTGCTGGAATTGCTGGGCATGGATCTTCCGCGGGCGATCATCTTCGTCACGGCGCACGATGAGTATGCGCTGCGCGCCTTTGAAGCCGGCGCGCTTGACTATCTGCTGAAGCCGTTCGACGACGCCCGTTTCACGAGGGCGCTGGCCCGCGCCAAGGAAAAAATCGCGCATTACGCGTCGCATCAGCAAATGCCGCGCCGGCTT
>DASWTR010000423.1:0-1670 GCA_036402035.1 Sphingomicrobium sp. | reverse complement strand
GCCCAGTTTTTTTCGGGGGTCAACGAGACCACCGCCTTCATCCTGGCGCTGGCCGCCTTCGCCGCCGGGTTCGCGGTCAGGCCGTTCGGGGCGATATTGTTCGGACGGATCGGCGACCTGGTCGGGCGCAAGAACACTTTCCTGGTGACGATGGGGATCATGGGCTTGTCGACCTTCCTGGTCGGGCTGCTGCCGAGCTATGCCTCGGTCGGGGTCGCGGCACCGGTTGCGCTGGTCGCGCTGCGGCTGCTGCAGGGGCTGGCGCTGGGCGGCGAATATGGCGGGGCGGCAACCTATGTCGCCGAGCATGCGCCGGAGGGGAAGCGCGGGCTCTACACTAGCTTCATCCAGACCACCGCGACGCTCGGCCTGTTCGCGGCGCTGCTGGTGGTGATCGGCATCCGCACCGCGCTGGGCGAGGAGGCGTTCGCCGACTGGGGCTGGCGAATTCCGTTCCTCATCTCGATCCTGTTGCTGGCCATTTCGCTCTATATCCGGATGCGGCTCGAGGAGAGCCCTGTGTTCCGCGAGATGAAGGAGGCGGGCGAAGGGTCGAGCAAGCCGCTGACCGAGGCGTTCGCGCGCTGGCCGAACCTCAAGCTGGTGCTGATCGCGCTGCTCGGCGCGGTCGCGGGGCAGGCGGTGATCTGGTACGCGGGCCAGTTCTACGCGCTGTTCTTCCTCGAGAAAACGCTGAAGGTCGACGGCGCGACAGCCAACATTTTGATCGCCATCGCACTGGCGCTCGCGACGCCCTTCTTCATAGTCTTCGGCTGGCTTTCGGACAGGATCGGGCGGAAGAAGATCATCCTGACCGGCTGTGCGCTCGCCGCACTGACCTATTTCCCGCTGTTCGGTGCGCTCACGCAGGCGGCCAATCCAGTACTAGCGCGGGCGCAGCAGTCGGCGCCGGTGACGGTGCATGCGGACCCCGCGACCTGTTCGGTGCAGTTCGACCCGATCGGCCGGACCAAGTTCGACAAGACCGGGTGCGACGTGGCCAAGTCGACGCTCGCCAAGGCCGGCGTCCCCTATGTCAGCGAACCTTACGGCCCGGGCGCGGTCACCATTGGCGGCCGAGCGATCGAGGTTGGCGATCTCGGCACATATGGCGCAAGGTTGACCGCCGCCGCGACCGAAGCCGGCTATCCGGCCGAGGCCGATCCACAAGCGATCGACAAGCCGCTGGTCGTCGCGATCCTGTTCATCCTCGCCCTCTATGTGACCATGGTCTACGGGCCGATCGCGGCGTTGCTGGTCGAGCTGTTTCCAACCCGCATCCGCTACACGTCGATGTCGCTGCCCTATCATATCGGCAACGGCTGGTTCGGCGGCTTCCTGCCGACCGTCTCCTTCGCGATGGTTGCGGCGACCGGGAATATCTATTTCGGGCTCTGGTATCCGATCGCGGTTGCGGTTTTGACGCTGGTGGTCGGGATGCTGTTCTTGCCGGAGACCTTCCGCCGGCGATTGACTGACTGATCGTCCTTCCGTCGAAAAGCGGATGACCGCATGCGCGCTGGGGCTAGGCTGGCCGCAGGAGGGATCGCCATGCTTCGACTTGCCGCTGCTGCGTTCATGCTGAGCTTATCGACCATCGCCTGCGCCGAAGAGCCGCCCGTTGTTGCGGCCGGGCCGATGCTGCTGATCGGCAACAAGGGCGAGGACAC
>DASWTR010000422.1:0-4768 GCA_036402035.1 Sphingomicrobium sp. | reverse complement strand
GGCCTGAGCCCCTCTCGGCTGCGGCCGGTCCGGGGACAAGCGAGGCGGCGGTCAACGCCGCCGCGGTGGCAAGCAACATCTTCATGCCGCCCACTCCTTTTTCTGTCCAGGTTGGACAGCGGCTCAACGCCGGAGCGGCAGACATGTTGCCTGCCTTCACGCCTTGGGTCGGTAGGTCTGCTCGTCAGTCGGAAAGGCGCGGCTGCGCACTTCCTCGGCATATTTCCCGACCGCTTCGCCGATCTCGCTGGCGAGGTCGGCATAGCGTTTGACGAAGCGCGGGGTGCGCTCGAACAGGCCGAGCATGTCCTCGGTCACCAGCACCTGGCCGTCGCATTTGGGCGAGGCGCCGATGCCGATGATCGGCACGGAGACCGTCTCGGTCACCCGCTCGGCGATCTCTTCCATCACGCCTTCGACCACGATGCAGAAAGCGCCGGCTTCGGCCACCGCCTTGGCGTCCGCCAGGATCTTCTGCGCCTCGTCGGCGCTCTTGCCGCGAGCGCCGTAGCCGCCAAGCACATTGACCGCCTGGGGGGTCAGGCCGACATGGCCGATCACCGGGATTCCGCGGTGGGTCAGGAAGTCGATGGTCGGCGCCATCGCTTCGCCGCCCTCCAGCTTGACCGCGGCGCAGCCGGTTTCCTTCATGATCCGGGCAGCGCTGTTGAAGGCCTGCTCGGGCGAAGCCTCGTAGGACCCGAACGGCATGTCGACCGCGACCAGCGCGTGCCAGCTTCCCCGGACCACCGCCGCGCCATGGGCGCACATCATCTCCATCGTCACCGGCACGGTCGACGGCAGGCCGTAGATCACCTGGCCCAGGCTGTCGCCGATCAGCAGCATCTCGCAATGCGGGTCGAGCAACTGCGCCATCCGCATCGTGTAAGCGGTCAGCATCACCAGTGGCTGGTCCGTCTTGCCATCTTTCTTGCGGCCGCGGATCGCGGGGACGGTCATCCGCTTGCCCGGAACCGGCGTTGGCGTCGCGCGGCTGGTGGCGGTATCAATGGTGAAGGTCGACATGCGTCGGCTTCTAGCGGTTCCCGTCAGGCGCAACCAGCCCCGCCCAGCCAACGGCCCGCCGACAATCATGGATATAAAGTGCGCCTGCTTCGTAGCGGCTCCTGCGGGCGGGGAGACCCTGTCCGTTCCCCTTCCAGGAGAACGTGAATGCACAAGTCGACCATGTTCATGACCTTTGCCGCCGCCTCGCTGGCATTGACCACCAGCGCGGTGCTGGTGGCGCAGCCGGCCGAGACGCCGCCGGCCGAAACCCCGGCTTCGGATAATGCTGCGACCCCGGCAGACCCGGCCACGCCGGCGACACCGGCCGATCCGGTTGCCGGCACCGCAGCCACTCCGGCGACGCCCGCCACCCCGGCGACCCCCGCCGCCAAGGAGGATCCGCTGTCGCCGGATCAGGCCGCGACCACCGCGACCGACGACAAAAAGGCTGCCAAGAAGAAGGGCGCGAAGAAGCCCCGCTAAGCCGAACACCTAAGGGCGCGCCATGCCCCCGGGCGCGCCCGCCCCTTCCCTATTAACGCAGCCAACCCCGGCGCCTGGCCAGCTTGGCCAACTGCCAAACAGCATAGGCCAGCAGCAGGATGACGACGGGGACGATCAGATGATCCTCGGGCGTTAGCTCGCGCAGCTCGCGAACCAGCAAAATCCCCGAAAACTGCACCACGACCGCCAGCAACGAGACGAGCAGCAAAGGCTCGGCAAAGCGGCGACGGATCAGCAGGCCGAGCGCGCCAAGTAGGCCGGCGCCGATCGCCACCGCCCAGGCGATGCTCATCCACTGCGGCGTCGCCTCGAACACCGCCCGCTGGTCGAGCGGCAGGGTCGCCGGGTCGAGCATCAGGCTGTTTGCGAACAGATAGGCTCCCGCTCCCTCAAACAGCAGCGCCGCCACCGCGACCAGCCAGTACCAGGCGGGCGGCGAGCCGCCATCGGCGACATTGTCGGTTTCGTCGGTCATCGCTTCCCCCGGTTTTGCCGGCAATCTGCGCTGGCCGCCGTGCTGATGCAAGTGGCGCTGCCTGGCGTGGGTCGCCGCCATAATTCGCTGGGCTCCGCCAGCAGCCGCTAAGGTTACGCTGTTCGTGCACCTTTCGCGAGCGCCGAAGCAATTGCCTTGCGCAGGCTGGAAACATCATAGGGCTTCGCGACGATGTCGAAGCTGCCGGAAGCCTCCTCGTGCAGATTGCCGGCAAAGCCGGTGGCCAGCAGGATGGGCAAATCGGGCCGAGTTTTGCGGACTTCGCGGGCAAGTTCGACGCCGCTCAGACCGGGCATCACCACATCGGAAAAAAGCAGATCGACGTCGCGTCCTTCGAGAGCCCGCAACGCTTCGTCCCCATCCTGCGCCGTAATCACTTCGCACTCGAGATCCTCAAGCAGCTCGGCGGCAAAATCGCGCACCTGCAGATTGTCCTCGACCAGCAACACGCATAGCCCCGGCGGGATTTCCGGAGGCGCTTCCTGCTCGTGGGACGCTTCCGCAGCGGGTTTGTCGGTTCGGGGAAGGATGATCCTCAGCGTCGTACCATCTCCCTCCGAAGACTCGATCTCGGCGCGACCGCCAGCCTGCTGCGCGAAACCGTGTATTTGCGATAGACCGAGGCCGGTGCCCTTTCCCACCTCCTTGGTGGTGAAGAATGGCTCGAACACGCGCGATAGTCGGTCCGCCGGTATCCCCGTTCCGGTATCCGCCACGGCGACGCAAATCGCCGCTTTCCCCTCATGCTGACAATCGGAGGTCGCAATAGTCAACATGCCGCCACCGGGCATGGCGTCCCGGGCATTGACCGCAGCATTGAGCAGTGCGGTCTCCAGCTGCGTCGGGTCGACCTCGACCAGTGCCGACTTCGCGCCAAGCTGCAGACGGACATTGATGAGGGAACCCAACATCCGCCCGACCATCTCGGCGAAAGCGTCGAGCCGCACGCCAAGGTCGAGCACTACCGGTTGCAGTGCCTGGCGGCGACCGAACGAAAGCAAGTGCTGCGTCAGGCTGGTCGCGCGCTCGGCGGTATCGGCGATCGATTCCAGATAGCGCCGCTGCTTCGCCGACGGCAGGTCCGGGTTTTTCAGCAGGAAGTCGCTGGCGCCGACGATGACCGTCATCAGATTGTTGAAGTCATGCGCGATGCCGCCGGTCAATTCGCCGATCGCCTGTAGTTTCTGCGATTGCAGAAGCGCTTCCCGAGCCGCCTCCAGCTCATCTTCGGCACGCTTCTTCTCGGTAATGTCTCGCGTGACCTTGGCGAAGCCGATCACTTTCCCATCGTCGGACCGAATAGGATCGATGACGGCATTGACCCAGAAACGAGCGCCGTCCTTGCGCAGGCGCCATCCCTCGGCTTCGAACCGGCCGTCGCGAGCGGCCAGGCGAAGCGCTCGGCCTGGCAGGTCTGCTGCGACATCTTCCGGCGTGAAGAAGCGCGAGAAGTGCTGACCGATAATCTCCTCGGCCTTATATCCCTTGAACCGCTCCGCCCCTGGGTTCCAGGTTGCTACCCGGCCATCAGGATCCAGCATGTAGATGGCATAGTCGGTGACCGCGCCGACCAGGAGCCGGAACTTCTGTTCCTCCGAGAAACGCAACAGATCGGACAATAGGACATCCTTGCTCGAGAGCGGCTCCAAACCCGCTCAAGACGCCCGCCCCGGCCGGCATCTGTAAAGGCGGCAGCGTAACAATCAAGGTCGAGTGCGGCAGCTTCTTTAGAATTAACCCAACAAATGTTAGGGTTGCGCCGGGGCGATCGCCAAGCCGTCGCCGTTCTTGCCCGCCGGCAGCCGCCGCAGCACCTTGCCGCTCGCCAAGTCGACCTCGGCCACAACGTCCGATCCGGTCTCCGCGGCATAGAGCAACTTGCCGTCGGCGGAGAACAGGATCGTCACCTGCCCGGCTCCCTGCGTGCCCGATAACGGCAGCTCGCGGACCGCCTGGCGCGTCGCCGCATCGATCAGCGTCAGGCTGCCCGCGCCGACATTGCTGGTTACGATCCACTTGCCGTCGGGGCTGGCCGCGACCCGGATCGGCACCGCGCCGGTCTTGACCTCGGCCAGCCGGTCGAAGGTATCGGTGTCGAATGCTTGCACCCGGCTTCCTTCGAGGTCGCCGACCCACAGCACCAGCTCGTCGTTGCTGAGCGCGATTCCCTCCGGCCGGCCGCCAACATTGATGTCGCGCAGCTTCCGGCGGTTCTTGAGATCGATCACGGTCACCGTCCCGGCGCCGATATTGGCGGTGTAGGCGGTGGTCCCATCCGCCGTCACCGCGGCCATATGCGTGCCTTCCTGATCTGTCTTGATGCTGGCCAAAAGCTTTCCCGCGGCAGGGTCAACCACCGCGATCGACTGGCTGCGCTCGGTGGTTGCGACGATCCGCCCATCTTTCAGCCAAGCGATGCCGTGCGGCCCTTCGTTGGGGGCGAGGTCGATGGTCTTGAGCTTCGCCCGCGTCGCGACGTCGAACAGGTCGATGGTCTTGCCGCCATAGGCGACAACCGCGGCTTGCTTGCCGTCCGGCGAAATGGCGATCTCGTGCGGCATCCGCCCGGTGGGGCTACGGCCAAGCTCCTTGCCGGTGGCGAGATCGACGAAGCTGACTGTGTCCTCGCCCTTGTTGCCGATCAGCAGCATCGGCCCGGCCGCAACAACGGGCGGCTCTTCGGCGCAGGCGATGGTCGATAAGCTCAGCATGAACGCAGCAGCGGCAAGTCGAAGCATGGCGATCCCTCCTGCGGCCAGC
>DASWTR010000421.1:0-2690 GCA_036402035.1 Sphingomicrobium sp. | reverse complement strand
GCCGACCGAGGCCGCCGCGACCGATGACAGCGATGTGATCGTCGTGACGGCGCAAGGCCGCCGGCAAATCCTCCAGGACGTTCCGATCGCGGTCACGGCGGTGAACGCCGACGCGATGCAGAATTCGGGCGCCAACGATATCCGCCAGCTCAATCAGCTGGCGCCGTCGCTGCTGGTTTCGTCGACCAGCACCGAGGCCAATGGCTCGGCCCGTATCCGCGGCGTTGGTACCGTCGGCGACAATCCGGGCCTCGAAAGCTCGGTCGCGGTGTTCATCGACGGCGTCTATCGTTCCCGCTCGGGCATCGGCCTCAGCGAGTTGGGCGAAATCGACCGGATCGAGGTGCTGCGCGGGCCGCAGGGCACCTTGTTCGGGCGCAACGCGTCGGCCGGCTTGCTGCATATTTTCTCCAAGGAGCCTTCGTTCCGCTTTGGCGGCTATGGCGAAGCGACCATTGGCAACTATGATTTCCGCCGGCTCGCCGCCGGCATTACCGGTCCGATCACCGAAAGCCTCGCCTTCCGTCTCGAGGGCGTGCTGGTCCAGCGCGACGGCTTCTACGACGACGTCAACAACGATACCGACGTCAATGACCGCAACCGCTGGTTCACCCGCGGACAGCTGCTGTTCGAGCCGACCGACCAGCTGAGCGTGCGCCTGATCGGCGACTATACATGGCGCAAGGAAAAATGCTGCGGCGCGGTCTATGTCGACAATGAGATCAACGACACGATCGGCAACCTCAACAACCCGGCCTCGCCTCTCGTGGAGCCGGGCACCGGCGCGCCGACCGCGGTTCCGGCGCGGGTCAATGACGATGGCAACAACATCATCAATGTCCTGACCGCGCTCGGGCAGGACCCGCAAGCGTTCGACAATGGCTGGAGCCGCGACATCTGGGTCACCCCCGGCCGCAGCTACAAGGGCAAGACGACCGACGGAGGCCTGTCGCTGCAAGTCGACTATGACTTTGGCGGCGCTGCGCTGACCTCGATCACCGGCTATCGCAGCTACAAGTCCGAACAGAACGGCGATTTCGACTTCAGCACCGTCGACATTCTCTACCGCAAGGACGAAGACCCCAACTACCGCAAGTTCAATACCTTCAGCCAGGAGTTGAGGCTGAACGGGTCGGCCTTCGGCGAGAAGCTCGACTGGCTGATCGGCGGCTATTACGCCCATGAGAAGCTGACCTTGGCGGACTCGCTGCGGTTTGGCGAAGACTATGGCCGCTTCGCGACCTGCCGGCTCGTCACGGGCGGCCCGCTCGTCCAGGCCTACAACCCTGCCAATACCGGCTGTCTGGCCGCGCCGGTACGGGCAGGTCTCGCCGCGGGTCTCGTACCGCCGCTGGGTGCGGCGGGCCCGACGGTCCTCGCCGCGATCGACCGGCTGGATTCGATGAGCGATACCGGCAGCACCGGCGACATCTACAAGCAGAAAAGCCGCAACTGGGCACTCTTCACTCACAATATCTTCCACGTCACCGATCAGCTCGATGTCACGGTCGGTTTCCGCTACACCAATGAAAAGAAGGACTTCGAGGCGGAGTTCAACAACGACAACGTCGCCTGCACCCAAAACCAGGCCGCTCTCGGCGCGGCCGGTTTCCTCAACCCCGCGCATCCGCTATTTGCCACCGCGGCGGCGATCGTCGGACTGAGTTGTCAGGGCAATTCTACCGCCGAGCTCAACGGCGTCAGGATCGAGGACGACCGCAAGGAAGACGAGTTCACCGGCACGGCCGTGCTGTCTTACAAGCCAATCGACGATCTGCTGCTCTACGGCAGCTATTCGCGTGGCTATAAGGCGGGGGGCTTCAACCTTGATCGGTCGGCGTTAAAGGCACCCGTCGCCCCGTTCGGCGGGCAGGCAGGGGCGCAAGCGCTGGTCGACCGGCTGCAGTTCGATCCCGAAATCGTCGATGCGTTCGAACTGGGCGCGAAATACACCCGGCCCGGGTTCACCTTCAACGTCTCGCTGTTCCGGCAGCAGTTCAAGAACTTTCAGCTGAACACCTTCGACGGAACGGTGTTCATCGTCCAGAACATCAATGGGTGCACGGAGCCGCTGGGCGGGTTCGATGAGGACCAGTCGAAGTTCACCGCTGCCCCCAATTTCAACGCCAACGCGACCAACACTGGCGCGTGCGACGAGGACGATGTCGGCTATGGCGTCGTCAGCCAGGGCGTGGAACTCGAAACGTCGGTACGCGCCATGCGCGACCTTCGCCTCAATGCCGGCATGACCTTCGGTTCGACCAAGTACCGCAAGGATCTGGTCGGCACCGATGACGGCTCGCCGCTCAACCAGGCGCTCCGCCGCCTCCCGGGGCGGCAGGTGTCCAACGCGCCGAAGTTCGTGGGAACGGCCTCCCTGGCCTGGACTCCGCGGATTGGCGACAGTGGCATGTCGGGCCTGTTCTACCTCGATACCCGCTACTCCGGCGGCTACAACACTGGCTCCGACCTGTTTCCGCAGAAGCGGCAGGAGGCCTATGCGCTGGTCAACGCCCGGCTCGGAATCCGCGGGCCGGACGATCGCTGGTCGGTCGAGCTCTGGGCGCAGAACCTGTTCGACAAGGACTATCAGCAGGTCGCCTTCAACTCGCCGTTCCAGGAAGGCGCGACGACCCCGGCGTTCCAGGACCCGGCCTATCCCGGCGGCCGCCAGCTGTTCTCGACCTTCC
>DASWTR010000420.1:0-4527 GCA_036402035.1 Sphingomicrobium sp. | reverse complement strand
GGCCGAATGGGACGAGGTCGAGGAGCTGTGCGAGACGGCGCGCGGCGCGGGCGGGTTCGGCTCGACCGGCGGCCATGGCGCTCTCTGACGAGGAGCTCGACCGCTATGCGCGGCATATCGTCCTGCCCCAGGTTGGCGGAGCGGGGCAGCTCAGGCTGAAGGCGGCAAATATTGCGGTGGTCGGCGCCGGCGGCATCGGCGCGGGAGCGCTTCCGGCGCTGGCCGGCGCGGGCGTCGGCAAGCTGACCATCATTGACGGCGACCAGGTCGAACTCAGCAATCTGCAGCGCCAGCCATTGTTCACCGAGGGCGAGCTGGGCGTCGGCAAGGCGCTCGTCGCGACGCGCTTCGTCCGCGATCGCAATCCGCACGTCGAGGTCGTCACCTTCAGCCACCGGATCGACGAGAGCAACGCGGCCGAGATGCTCGAAGGCCATGACCTGATCATCGACGGCACCGACAATTTCGCCACGCGCCTGACCATTAGCGACGCGGCGGTGAAGCTCGGCACCCCGCTGATCTCGGCGGCGGCACAACAGTTCCAGGGGCAGCTCGCGCTGTTTCGCGGGCGACCCTGCTATCGCTGCTTCGTCGGCGATGCGTTCGATGCCGACGATTGCGACACCTGCGCCGAACTGGGCGTGCTTGGCGCGCTGACCGGAACGGTCGGCAATTTCGCCGCCCTGCTGGCCATCCGGACGATCGTCGGCATGGCACCAGACGCGGCGGGAACCCTGCACCTGTTTGACGGGCTGAGCCTCAACTGGCGGCAGATCAGGATCGTGGCCGACCCCAATTGCCGCGCTTGCGGCGCTACTTCTTCTTCCTAGCCGGAGCCTTGCGCTTGGCCTTGCCTTTCGACGGGCCTTTGGCCGCCTTGGCGTCGACCAAGGCCACTGCCTCCTCCAGCGTAACCGCCTTGGGGTCCGCCGTCTTGGGCAGCGTCGCGTGTGTGGAGCCGTCGCTGACATAAGGGCCAAAGCGGCCTTCGAGCACTTTCAGCTCCTTGCCGCTCTCGGGGTGTGCGCCCAGCACCGCGATCGGTTCCCGAGAAGAACCACGCGCCTTCCCCCCGCTGGCCGCTTCCGCCAGCTTGACCACCGCGGCGTTCATGCCGGTGTCGAACACCTCGGCAGTCGACGACAAGCGGGCATATTTGCCGTCATGCTGGAGATAGGGGCCGTAGCGGCCGATTGACGCAACGATTGGCTTGCCGGTCTCGGGGTGCGCGCCGATTTCGCGTGGCAGCGACAGCAATTTCTCCGCCATCTCCAGCGTCACGTCGCCCTGAGGCACATCTTTGGGCAGCGAGGCGCGCGCGCCGTCGCGCTCCAGATAAGGCCCGAACCGCCCGCTTTTCAGTACGATGCCGTTGCCGATGTCGGCCGGTCCTTCGCTGGCGGCCTCCTCGCCCTGACCGAAGCGTCGGGTGTATTTGCACTCGGGGTAGTTTGAGCAGGCGACGAAGGCGCCGAACTTGCCGCCGCGCAGCCCGAGCTTGCCGGTGCCGCATAGCGGGCATAGCCGCGGATCGCTGCCGTCGCCCTTGTCGGGGAACAGGTAGGGCGACAGGAATTCGTCGAGTGCCGCGGTGACGTCCGACGGCTTTTGCTCCATCACCTCGCCGGCCTTGGGCTTGAAGTCGCGCCAGAAGGCCTCCAGCAGCTTCTGCCAGTTCAGACGGCCGCCAGAGACGTCGTCGAGTTCCTCCTCCAGCTCGGCGGTGTAATCGAAGCTGACATAACGTTCGAAGAAGCGCTCGAGGAAGGCAGTGACCAAGCGCCCGCTTTCCTCGGGCAGGAAGCGGCCTTTGTCGAGCCGGACATATTCCCGGTCTTTGAGCGTCTGCAGCGTGGCGGCGTAGGTTGAAGGCCGGCCGATGCCCAGCTCCTCCAGCCGCTTGACGAGGCTGGCCTCCGAGTAGCGCGGCGGCGGCTGGGTAAAGTGCTGGGTTGCCTCGACGCCGGTCTTCACCGGGGCGTCGCCCGAGCGAAGCTGCGGCATCCGCGCCGTTTCTTCGTCCTGCGGATCGTCGCGGCCTTCATCATAGAGCGCCATGAAGCCGGGGAAGATAGTCACCTGGCCGGTCGCGCGAAGCGTCGCCCGCCCCGGCCCGTCGGTCAGCTCGACCGTGGTCCGCTCCAACCTTGCCGAAGCCATCTGGCTCGCTAGCGCACGGTTGAAGATGAGGCTGTAGAGGCGGCCATGATCGCCCGATCCGGCGCGGTCCTTCGAGAAATCGGTCGGCCGGATCGCCTCATGCGCCTCCTGCGCATTCTTGGCCTTGCTGGTGTACTGGCGCGGCTTGTCAGGCAGGTAACCGGCGTCGTAGCGGTCCGCGACCGCCCTGCGCGCCGCGCTGATCGCCTCGCCGGCCATCTGCACGCCGTCGGTGCGCATATAGGTGATGAGGCCATCCTCGTAGAGCGACTGGGCGAGCCGCATGGTGTGGCTGGCAGAAAAGCCGAGCTTGCGCGCCGCCTCCTGCTGGAGTGTGGAGGTGGTGAAGGGCGGCGGGGGGTTCTTCGAGAGCGGCTTGGTTTCGACCGAGGCAACCGTGAAACGGCCGTCTTCGACGACCTTCCTGGCGGCATCGGCCGAACCCTTGTCACCGATCGACAAGCGATCGAGCTTCTTGCCATCGAGCCCGACCAGACGCGCAGTGAACGGCGTACCATCCGCCTCGAACGTTGCTGCGACCTGCCAATATTCCTGGGCCTTGAATAGCTCGATCTCGCGCTCGCGATCGACGATCAGGCGGAGCGCGACCGATTGGACGCGGCCGGCCGACTTGGCGCCAGGCAGCTTGCGCCACAGGATCGGCGAGAGAGTGAAGCCGACCAGGTAATCGAGCGCACGCCGCGCCTTGTAGGCGTCGATCAGATCTTCATCGAGCCCGCGTGGGCGAGCCATCGCCTCGGTCACGGCATTTTTGGTGATGGCGTTGAACGTCACCCGGTCCACCTTGGCCGGAAGCGCCTTGCGCTTCTTCAGCACCTCCTGGACGTGCCAGCTGATCGCCTCTCCCTCGCGGTCGGGGTCGGTGGCGAGGATCAGCGCGTCAGCAGCCTTGGCCGCATCGGCGATGGCTTTCAGCTGCTTCGCTTTGTCGGGATAAGTGTCCCATTCCATCGCGAAGCCATGATCCGGATCGACCGAACCGTCCTTGGGCGGCAGGTCGCGGACATGGCCGTAGCTCGCCAGCACCTTGTGGCCCGGTCCCAGATATTTCTCGATGGTTTTCGCCTTGGCGGGCGATTCGACGACGACAAGCTTCAACATGCACCCCTTTACGTACGTACGCGCGATTGTCGGGTGCTGGATTCCGCCGCGTCAAGCGGTCTGCAAGCTGACCTTGTTCCCCGCGTGCCGATCGAGGCGGCCGGCAAGGTCCAGTTCCAGCAGAACCAGTTGCACCACGCCCGGCTCGGCGCCCGACAGACGGACGATCTCGTCAACCGGCACCGGTGAAGGGCCGAGCAGTTCCTCGATACGAACGCGGATGTCCGGCTCCGCGTCGATGGGCGGCCCGCTTTGGTGCCCGAACGGCCGCGACGGGCTGGCAACCTTGCCATTAAGGTGCGTGATGCTCTCCATCACGTCGGCGGCGGTCTGGATCAGCGTGGCGCCGTCGCGGATCAGTTGATTGCAGCCCTGGGCGCGTGGGTCGAGCGGTGAGCCTGGCACCGCCATGACTTCGCGCCCTGCCTCGGCCGCCAGCCGCGCCGTGATCAGCGAACCGGATTGAGGAGCAGCCTCAACGACGACCGTTCCCGCGGCGAGACCCGCGATGATCCGGTTCCTGTAAGGAAAGTGCCGAGCCCTCGGCTCGGTTCCTGGCGGCATTTCCGCGATCAGCAGGCCGTGTTCGGCGATGTCCTTCTGCCGGGCCTCATTCTCGGGCGGGTAGACGATGTCGATGCCGCCGGCGATGACTGCGATGGTGCCGCCTTCGAGCGAGCCGTCATGGGCGGCACTGTCGATACCGCGCGCCAGGCCGGAAACGACTGTGACGCCCTCCTGTCCCAGATCGTGCGCGAGTCCGCGGGCGAAGCGGCATGCGGCGGCACTGGCGTTGCGGGCGCCGACGATCGCCACCATCGGCCGGTCAAGCAAGTCGAACCGGCCCTTGGCCGTAAGGAGCGGTGGGGCATCCTCCATTTCCGCAAGGGCGCGGGGATAAAGGCTTTGACCCAGCACAAGATAGCGCGCGCCGAGGCTCCCCACGGCTTCGATCTCTCGCTCCGCCTTGTCCTTGGCGAAGACTGCGGGGACCTTGCCGCCGCCACGTCGCGCCAGGTCCGGGATGGCGGCCAGCGCGGCCCCGGCATCGCCGAAGCGCAGCATCAGCTGGCGATAGGCGACCGGGCCGATACCCGGCGTTCGGATGAGCCTCAGCCGGTCGATCAAGTCCGGCGGATTGCTCAACCCTTCCGTCCCACGCGCGGCTCTTCGCCCTTGGCGAGGCGGCGGATATTCTCGCGATGCTTCCAGATGACCAGCAAGGCGAAGCCGAGCAGCATTGGA
>DASWTR010000419.1:0-2104 GCA_036402035.1 Sphingomicrobium sp. | reverse complement strand
GTCGCTATCCGCCAACCTCCCGAACGATCCAGGCAACTCATCGGTCGGTGCCGGCGATGCGGCCGTCAAGTCGACCATGAACGTCGTTCCCTGGCCGGCTTCGCTCTCGAATGAAACCCGGCCGCCCATCCGCTCGACCAGCTCCCGGACGATCGACAGGCCAAGGCCAGTGCCCGATTTCTGGCGCGTGTCAGTCGAATCCGCTTGGGCAAACTTGCCGAAGATCCTTGACTGGAATTCCTTGTCGATTCCCTGTCCCTGGTCGATGACGCTGATCCGGATACTCTTCCCAAGTTCCTTGGCGGTGAGCCGGACGATTCCGCCTACCGGGGAGAATTTCACGGCATTCGAAAGGAGGTTGGCCATTACCTGCATGAAGCGGTCTTGGTCGGCGGTCATCCTCCACCCGGGAGGGCAGCCCTCGAATTCGATCGTCACCTGATGCCGGGCGGCATAATCCTGGTTGGCCTGCGTTGCGAGGTCGAGCAGGTGGCACACGGCGAGCGGGCGGAGATCGAATGTCATTTTACCCGCTTCGATCTTCTCGATGTCGAGGATGTCGTTGATCAGCCGGATCAGCCTTTCGCTGTTGCCATGAGCGATCTCGACGAGCCGCGCCGCCTTGGCCGGCAGTTCGCCCGCCGCACCGCCAGAGAGCAATCCAAGTGAGCCGGCAATCGAAGTTAGGGGCGTTCTAAGCTCATGGCTGACCGTCGCGACGAATTCGCTCTTTAGCTGCTCAACGCGCCGCCGCTCGGTCGCGTCGCGGGCAATGGCGAGGAAATGAAGCCCGTCTTCAAGTCGGATAGGCGTGGTGACAACTTCGACCACGACCTCGCTACCATCACCCTTTCGGCCGACGAAGTCCTGCCGACCGACTCCCGTTCCCCGGCCATCCGCCAAGCGCTTCAAATAAGCGTCGCGTGTTTCAGGCGAGGGCGGTTCTGCGAAGAGACTCAAATTCGGAGTGCCGACCAAGGATTCCCGCTCCCGGCCGAACAGCGTTTCGGCGGCCGTGTTGACCGCCTCAATCGTGCCCTTGGCATCGAGCATCATCATCGCGTCCGTGGCATTCTCGAAAATGGCGGCCTGCCGAGTGGCGCTGTCACGCAGCTGGGCGGCTTGGGTCTTTAGGCCGCGGACCGTCTGGAAAAGCCCGCTGACCAGGATCAGCAGCGCCAGGAGCAGCGCTATCTCCGTTAGATACATCGTTCGCTGGCGCGCGACAGCAGCACGGTTGCCTTCAACCGAGATGCGGCGCGAAGCGGCATTTTCGCGCTCGATTAATTCGACAGCGAGCCGGCGGGCCTCGTTCATCAGGCTGTTGCCTATGCCTGACCGGATATTGGCCATCGCCGCAGCCTGGTCGCCCTGCGATGCGAGGCGGACGTTGTCGGCAGCATGGTCGACGCGCAGCCTGCCGATCCGCAGCAAGCGCAACGCCGCGGTTCGGGCTGGGTCCCCAACCGGATAGAGTTGCTCGACCGCCCGCTCGGACTGCCCGATATCGCGCATTGCCCTGTCGAAGGGCTGAAGGAACTCCCGGTTGCCGGTGACAATATAGCCGCGCTGTCCGGTTTCGCTGTCCTGCAGCAGCGAGAGATAGGACCCGACCAGACTTTGCCGATCGCTCGAGTGCTCGATGCTTGCCCGAAGTGCGCTCGACACCCTGGCTTCGTGCCACTGCAAATAGCCCAACAGCGAGATGAGGATAACGCAGATCGCTCCTGCCAGGATCGACAGCGTCCAAACGCTGGGGCGGAGCGGTTGCTCGCTGTTCATGATTGCATTGATGAAGGGACTGGACTGAGCAGGCAAGAAGCCAGTGCCGCGTTCAGCGACAATGCAGGCTCAATAGTGCCGTCGAAGCAGTCGAGCTTATGCTTGTTTGCGTGAAGGCGGATTAACCGGCGAGGGTCCTTGTCCGCGGACGTCAGCCCCAATCCGAACTTACTCAAATCGTTCAGGAAAAGCGGATCTTCCTAACGAATGGCTCCCCGAGTTGGATTCGAACCAACGACCAAGTGATTAACAGTCACCTACTCTACCGCTGAGCTATCGGGGAGCGGTCCTCATCGGACGACGCGCCTATGACGCAGTGAAT
>DASWTR010000418.1:0-1966 GCA_036402035.1 Sphingomicrobium sp. | reverse complement strand
AATACACATCTGTGTTTCTTTATCAATCAAAAAGAAACACAGATGTGTATTTGATCTTGCGTTCCCGGATTGGTTTGACCACATGCATGCGATGCCCATCAAAAACACCCGGCCTGAACAAAAGCGCGGTCCGGGGCGCCTCACCGCCTCCGAAGCCGCTTTGCTCGAAGCCCGCCTGCTCGAAGCGGCGGAGGCCGTATTCGTCGAGCAAGGCTACGCGCGCGCCACCATGGAGGAAATCGCGCGGCGCGCGGGCGCTGGACGCAAGACGCTTTATGCGCGCTATGCCAACAAGGCGGACGTCCTTGCCGCCGTGGTCGATCGCTTGATGGATCAGGCCATCATGCCGGGGCAACCTGCGGCTGCGCGATCATCGCGGGGGGATGCAAAAACCCAGCTCCTGAAGACTGCACGGAAGCTCGCCAACCTGTCGGAACTGCCTCATGTTGCCGGCATCAACCGGCTCATTTTCTCCGAGGCGGCTCAATCGCCCAACCTTGCCAGCCTGTTCCTCCACTTGCATGCGCGAGCCGCCGAAGAGGTGCACGCAAGCTTGGAAAAGCTCCATGATCAAGGGGCGTTACCCCGCTCCGCAAACAGCCGGGCTGCAGCGGCCATCTTCATTGAGATGACCGCGTCGCTCCCACGCCTTCGTGCGCTCCTCGGATCACCGCTTTCACGCAAAGAAACGAACGAGCTCACCGAAGTTGCAGTCGACATATTCCTGAACGGGTATGGCGCGAAGGAGTCCCGATAATCGCTCCGCTGCGCTCGGCGGCGGCTTCCCCTAGAAGATGATGTGAGGCGGCGGGAAGTCGGTCGGCATGAAGACATTCTCCAGCGTCAACATGAACTCGGCTGTGGTCGGGTTGCCATCGGTATCGCCATAGATTTCCATGTTCGACCCATTCTGGATCATCCAGATCGAATTGAACGCGGCGCCATTCTTGCTGAAGGTGAACTCCTGGTTGCCGGCCTGGGTGGTATTCGCATCGATCAGATGAAGGTCGAGCGTGTCCGACGCCGGCTCGAAATCGGTAATGGTGTCGCCGCTGTCCAGTACGCTCGAATAGTTGAACCAGTCGGAGCCGGCCCCGCCGGTCAGCGTGTCGGCACCGTAGCCGCCATAGATGAAGTCGGCAATCGCGCCGCCATTGATCGTGTCATTGCCGCTGCCGCCGTAGATCGTGTCGAACCCGTCACCGCCAAGCATGACATCATTGCCGCTGCCGCCGCGCATATTGTCGTTGTCGGCGTCACCGCTCAGGAAATCGTCGCCGGCCTGTCCGTAAACGAAATCGTGGCCGCTCCCGCCATAGGCCGTGTCGTTCCCGCCGCCGCCATAGATGACGTCATTGCCGCCGAGCAGGCTGATGTTTTGATCGGCCGCTCCTCCGGTGACCGATTCGCCGGACGACGTGCCGACGATCGTGGCGTTGGGATTGTCGCTGCCCGCCGGGCCACGGCTGTTGTCGAAATTGTCGGGATCGTCGGTATTGTCGTACGGGCCGACAACCACCCAGTCGGTTCCGCCGTAGATCGTCACGCTGATTTGACGAGTCGTCCCGTCCGCCGCCCGCACCGTGAAACTGTCGGTCAGAGCCTGGCCGGTGCGCAGCGCGTTCACCTGGGCGTTGCTATTGTCGAGCGCATATTCCCAGTTGCCGTCCGACGAGATGGTGAACATGCCGTAGCCGGCGGCCGACACGGTCGGCGTGTCGACCGGCTGGAACTGCGGGTCGCCGTCGAGGTCGGCGATGGTCAGCGTACCGCTCGCGACCGGGGTGCCGGCACTGCCGTTGCGCGCTTCAACCACCGTGCCGCGGACCGACCCGCCGATCACTGCCGGGTCGTTGACCGCGGCGATGGTGAGCTCGGTCCCCGCGATCACCGCCGCGGCGCCGTCGGTGACCTGATATTTGAGGTCGATCGTGCCATTGAAGTTCGCGGCCGGGGTGATGGTGAA
>DASWTR010000417.1:0-16062 GCA_036402035.1 Sphingomicrobium sp. | reverse complement strand
TTGCGCTCATCCTCTCCCTCAACCGCAAGACCTATCGCGCCCATGCCCGGGTGCGCGAGGGCAATTTCGCGTTGGACGGGCTGCTGGGATTCGATCTCCAGGGGAAGACCGTCGGGATCGTCGGGACCGGCCGCATCGGGCTGGCGCTCGCGAGGATCCTTGCCGGGTTCGGCTGCCAGGTGATCGCCAGCGACCCGCTTGAAAATCCCGAGCTGCTGCAGCTGGGCGGGCGCTATGTGCCGTTCGATGAGCTTGTCGGCGCCTCGGACATCATCAGCCTCAACTGCCCGCTGACGCCGGAAACGCGCCACCTCATCGGCGGGGCGGCAATTGCCGGCATGAAGCGGGGCGTCATGCTGATCAACACCAGCCGCGGGGCGGTGCTTGACACGAGGGCGATCATCCGCGGCCTCAAGGATGGCACCATCGGCTATCTCGGCCTCGACGTTTATGAAGAGGAAGACAGCCTCTTCTTCGAGGACCAGTCCAATCGGCTCCTGCTCGACGATGTCTTCGCCCGGCTGCTGACCTTCCCCAATGTGTTGATCACCGGCCACCAGGGCTTCTTCACTCGCGAGGCGATGGAGGCGATTGCCGCGGCCACGATCGGCAATATCAGTTCATTCGAGCGGTCGGGCATTGCCGGATGCGAGGTGGCCGCAGCGCCGATTGCCGGGAAAGCCGAAGGCTTGCGCGCGAGCACAGGCAGCCCGACGGCCGAAGCTGCACGGGCCGGCAATTGTCATGCATCCAATCCGTCGGAAGGGGTTTCGAGATGAGGGGATTTGTACTTGCCGCCGCCACGATCGCGCTTCCGCTGGCCGCCGCCGCCGTTGGCCAAGAGATGGACCAGCCCCGGTGGATGGCGAACATGGCGCGGCACCAGAAGGTGATCATGCGCGGCGTTCCCGCGCCCTACAGCGCGACGCGCGACCGTACTCCCGACACGCCGGCGAAGCTTCGGCAGGGGCGAGCCCTGTTCGACCGCAATTGCGCGTCCTGTCACGGCTGGAGCGGGCAGGAGGCGGGACCCGAAGGCTTCTTCCTGGTTCCGGCACCGGCTGACCTTGCCTGGCTGGCGAGGACGCCGAAGGACAAGGGCGATCCCTATATCTACTGGAGCATCGCCGAGGGTGGGCAGCCGGTCGATTCCGAGATGCCGGCATTCAAGAATAGCCTGACCAGGCGCGAGATCTGGTCGGTCGCCGCCTACCTTCGCGCCGGCATGCCGAATTCGTCGCCTTGAGCAACGATGCACCGGCAGTCCTCTGGATGGCTGCTTGAGCGGACCTGTCCCCGGGACCTCCAAGCAATCGGGAACGCCTGCTCGGTCATGCCTGTTGTCGGCCGCGAAGGAGGACTGCCCAAATGAATTTCGAAGATGAGCTGTTCGACATCGAGCGGGGTTTCTGGCTATCCGGCGAGGAGCATTTCACCCGGCATCTCGACGATCAGTGCCTGCTCGCATTCCCCCAGGGTGGAGAGATGCACGGTATCTTCTCCCGGAGGCATGTCGCGGCTACGGCTACTCCGTCCAACCGGTGGCGGGACTTGCACATCGGCGATCGTCACCTGCTGCGCGCCGGAGACGAGGTCGCCATCATCAGTTACCGCGCGGACGTGACGCGCGCCGACGGACAGCCTTATTCAGCCCTGGTCAGCTCCGGCTACATCGCGCGCACGGACGGCTGGAAGCTGATGTTCCACCAGCACTCGCCGATTTGACGTGCGGCCGCATCAGGTTCCGGATCGGCGCATAGCTGAGGCTGCTCGAAGCGCTCGTTCGAACCGGAGCATGGCTTGCCTGTTCGCCTCGAACCCAAAACGTCAAGATCGGCTTCACGCGACCCTAAGTTCGCCTTGGATCCCAGGCGACGACATGATTACGGCCGAGCGGCCGAGCGCCGAGTTGCCGGTGAACGTTCAATTGTTGGGGGCAAACCGACTCCAGGCGCCGCTGCAACTTGTCTAATCGGATATGCGCAATCCGGGCCGGGAATGCAGGGAAGCAAATGCCCCGAAGCGCGAGGTTGAGGCTGGACGTGGCCTTGCTAGCGGCAATCATGGGCGAACGGGACGTGAGAGATGAGCAGTCACGAGGTCATTGTCATCGGCGCTGGCCAGGCAGGTCTCGCCGCAGGCAAGGCTCTAAAAGATGCGGGGATCGACTTTGTCATCGTTGATGGGGCGAAGAGGATCGGAAATTCCTGGCGAAACAGGTTCGACTCGCTGCGCCTGTTCAGTCCGCGCTCCTTGAGTGCATTGCCGGGCATCCCCCTTCCGGGACCTGAACGGGTCTATCCGACCAAGGACGAAATCGCCGACTATCTGGAAAGCTATGCTGGTCGCTTGGGCCTTCCCGTCAAGCTTGCGGCACGCGCGACGAGTCTGCGCAAATGCGATGACGGGTTCAGGGTCATTTTCTCATCGGGAAATGAGGTCGAGAGCCGGGCCGTCCTGGTCGCGGCGGGCGCCTTTCAGGTCCCGGACCGGCCCGCGATTGCTGCCGATCTTGCATCGGAAATAGCGCAGCTCGACAGCATGAGTTACAAGAATCCCGGCTCGCTGCCGGAGGGACGCGTGCTGGTCGTCGGCAGCGGAGCGACCGGACGGCAGATCGCGGCGGAAGTAGCTGCCCATCGGGAAACCTGGCTGGCACGCGGAAGCCCGGCGATCATCACCCCGCATCGACTGCTCGGGCGAGACGTGACGTGGTGGGCCAAGGTCAGCGGCCTGCTGACGGCCGACAAGGGCACATGGAGGGGACGGCTCGCGCGGCGCCATGACTCCTTCCCCGGATCACAACTGAACGACAAGTCATTGCTCGGAGCCGGAGTCAGGCTGGTCGGCCGGGCGGTCGCGGCAAGGGCCGATCGAGTGGGCTTCGCTCGCGGCACCGAGCAGGAATTTCGGACGGTGATCTGGGCAACGGGCTATCGGGATGACAATTCATGGATCGACGTCGACGGCGCGCTGCGTGACGGGGCGATTCTCGAGGATCGCGGCGTCTCCCCGGTGCCCGGCCTCTACTATATCGGCAGAAGCTGGCAGAAATCGCGAGCTTCCGCGCTGATTTGCGGGGTCGGCCGGGAGGCCGAAGAGATCGTCGCGCACCTCGGGCATTATCTTCGCGCCCGCGATGGAATGAACTCGCCGGCAAGTCTGGCTCGAACTTCGCGCTGACGCGCCGGAGAGGGTTGCAGCGCGTCAGCCGGCGACCCGACCTTTTGAGCCCATCTTCAAGCCCGCGGGGGCTTACCCGTCTCCAGGACGATCCTTCGCAGCCAGACCGATGCCGGGTCCTGGGCTGATCGTGCCGGATAGAATAGCAATTGCTGGTCTTCGCCCGGGTCGATTGGCGGGGCGCTTCTGCTGAGGCCAAGGCGCGGTGCCAGGGCGGCGATGGTCCGGGAAGGCGCGAAGGCGATGAGGTCCGTCCTGGCAGCGACGAGCAGCGCCTGGACATAGCTGGAAACGACCAGCGCGATGTTCCGCCGCAGCTTATGCCGGGCAAGCCAATGGTCGATTGGGTCCGATGCTTCGCCGGCGCCGATCACCGCGATGTGCCCGGCGCCGAGAAAGGACTCGGGGGTCCCGAGACGGCTTGCTGCCGGATGGCCCGTCCTGAAGGCAAGCTCGTCACGGTCGATGTAAAGCTTTTGGCAGTGAAATCCCGGGAAGCTGTGCTCCGACCAGCTGACGATCAGATCGATGGTTGCGCCAAAATCCGGAGTCATCACCTCCGCGCCTCGCCAGCCGACCAGTTCCAGGACGACATCGGGCGCCTCGGCCGCAACCCGCTCGACCAGGTCGGGAAGGATGACGCTCGCTGCGAGGTCCGGCATCATCAGCCGAAAGCGCCTGTCGCTGGTCCGCGGATTGAATTCGCCCGAACTGAGCAGGGCCGCCGCGCCCCGGAGCAGGTCCCGCAGCGGCGCCCTCAGGCTCTCCGCCTTGGGCGTCGGCAGCATCTTGTGGCCGACGCGCACCAGCAGCGGATCGTCGAACAGCCGCCGCAGGTTGCGGAGGGAATGGCTGACCGCTGGTTGCGATCGTCCAAGCCGCGCCGCGGCGCGCGCAACGGAGCTTTCACCGAGCAGTGCGTCGAGTGTCACCAGGAGGTTCAGGTCGATGCCTCTTAAATTCATGCTACGAATGATATTGATCCAATCAATCGATTTGAAGAATGGAAATACCGGGATCAGACCGGCGGACCATGGAACGCCGGGATTTTCTCTCGAACGGCCTCGCGGCGGCGCTTGCCGCCGTCTCGGACGCCGCGGCGAAGCCGCCCCGGCTTTCCTCGCGGAACAAGGTCGCGGTGATGGCCGAGCTTAGGTTTCCGGCCGGCGCTGGCGAGGGGGCAGCCCGAGCGCTCGCCAAGCTCACGTCCGCGACGCGAGCGGAGCCGGGATGCTCGCGCTATGTCGTCGCGCGCGACATCGTCGATCCGGATCTTTTCCACCTCCGAACTGTGGGACGATATCGCCGCGCTTGCCGATCATTTCGCGACGCCTCACATGGCGGTTTTTTCCGCGGACGCCCGCGCCCTTGGCGGTTCGGCCACCTTTCTGAAGCGGATCCACATATCCGAGCTTGCCGACTTGAAGCCCGCTGAGCTGGAAATTCTCCGTAACCAATCCCTTGCGCCCGGACCGACGGAAAGACCGAAGTCTTGCTGAACTCGATGATCCTCCTTGCCGCGGCCGCCGCGGCGCTGCAGCCCGCGTCCAATACGGCCGACGCCAATGACCGGGAGCAGCTGCGGCAGCTCAACTCTAGCTGGCTCAAATCCTATGAAACCCGCGACCGTGACATGCTCGGACGGGTGCTGTCGGACAATTTTATCGGGCTTTATGGTGATGCGGTTCTAACCAGGCAGCAGATGCTCGACGGGCTTGCTTCCCGTCCGCCTACGCGTGTCAGTTGGGACAAGCTTCGCATCAATCTCAACGGCGATATTGCCGTGGTCGACGCAATCTCGACGATCACGACCTTGCGCAATGGAAGCGAAGCCAGCGCGAAGTTCCATTATGTCGATATTTATTCAAAGCGGGATCGCAAATGGCGCGCAATCGCCTCGCACGTCGTCCGGCTGGACACTCAAAACGACTGACCATGCTTTGAGTGCGCACTTCCGACGTGACTGTGCGCATCATGCTGCCCGCTCATAGAGGCCCGCAAGCAACTCGGGAACGATGCGTTCGCGCCGGCGGTGATACTGCACCAGACCGCGTCGCAGCGCCGCCCTATTCCCGGTCCGGATCGCCTCTGCGATTTGCGCAATCTCCGTTTCGAGCGCGTCAAGGAATTTCTCCTCGAGACGCTGGATCGGCTCGATCCTCTCGAGCAGCGAGGCAAAGGCTTGCACATGCTCGGGGTTGCCGCCCGAGGCCGCGAGGGCAAGGAACATCTCGTTTCGGCGGCCGTGCAGTTCGCCTTCCGCCAATTCTTCGGCCTGGGACAGTGCCGCGAGCGTCCCGGCGCCCCGCCTGACGAGCGACAGCAACAGCAGGTCGCGATGCCAGGCATAGAGGTGGCGCAAGGTCGTCTCCGTTAGCACCGGCGCCCGAAAACCTTCGTGGCGGGGCGTTTCGACCAGCCGCTCGCCAGCCAGCCGATGGAGCGCATCGCGCACCGGGGTTGCGCTCGAATAGAGCTGCTCGGCGAGCATTGCTGGTTCGAGGCGCTCGCCCGGGCGGAAAATGCCCTCGCGAAGCTGACTTTTGATCGCGGCATAGACCCGCTCGAAGGTGCCCGGCCGGCTCATCGCGGATCACGCCGCGGTCCTGGCGGGCCGCCAGTCCTGCGTCCTTACGAAGTCGGCGACTTGCTCAGCCTGGTCGGGACGCAGCGCGTCGACCGCTCCAATCCGATCGGGGATCTCGTCCTTGAGTAGCAGCGATGGACATTGTCCCTCGAAATTGCCGAGATTGGGCCGGTGCTGCGCATAGCCGACCAATGCAGCCAGTTCGGGGTCGAAGCCGCGCGCGACGGATGGCGGATAGGCGAGCCACTGGTTCTCATAGGGCTTCAGCCAGCCAAGGCAGTAGCTGACGATCGCGCCGCGGCGAATCCCGTTGCTCGAATTGCCGCCGGCGCCATGCAGCGTCGAGCCTAAAAAGAGAAGCGCCGAGCCGGGCTCCAGCTCGCAGGAAAATTCGCCTGCCGGCGGCTCTGGGTCCAGAGCCCTTGCCCCGTGGCTTTTGGGCCAGATGACGGTGGCGCCATTGTCCCTGGTGTAGCGGGTGAAGGGCCACATCACATTCACCAGATATTCGATCTTGCCGGCGTCTCCCCGCCACATGTCCTGGTCGCGGTGCGCCAGTTGCGGCGGCGCTCCGGGATGAAGGGCGAGCGCCTGCGTCAGGTTGAGCTGGATCGTATCGCACCAGGGCGACAGCACGGCCCGGACGATGCCGAGCACCAGCTGATGCTGGACCAGCGCGGCCGCAGCTGCCGATCGGGCGAGCAGCCGGCCGAAGCGCTTGGTTCGTTCGCCATAGAAGCCGCCCGTGCAGAAGGGCGTCTTGCTGAAGTCCTCGGCCAGATCCCGGTCGAGCCCTTCGATGATCGAGGGCGGGAGCAGGCCGGGAATGACGCAATAGCCGTCGGCGAGAAGCTTGCTGGTCCATCCGGTGATGGCCAGGTCAAGCTGCGAAATGGGTTTCACGGGGGACTCCTTGAATTAGGCGGCGAGGGCGCAAACCGGGCCCGTTTGCGTTCGGTCGGCTATGCCATTTGCAGCGAGCAGGGCCGAGGTCTCGGCATCGATGTCGATGCGCAGCGCGCCGAGCGTCCGGGCGCCAACCATCTGCGGCAGGCCGAGAGGCCGGCAGCGCCATCCGAATGCGAGGATCTGCTGAAGCCAGGCAAGCTCGGCGACGCCCGTAAAGGTGACGATTCCATGGCCGAGCGCGTAGCGGGCAAGGCCGCTGACCAGGCGGTTGCGGGTTTCGAGGCGCGCCTTCGCATTCTGGTTACGGCCGAGGCAAAAGCGGGTGATCTCGAAGCAGTCGGGGCCCTTCGGCGGCTCGCCGGCGCACAGACCTGGAAAGAGCGAGTCCAATATGTGGGGCCTCGTCGTGGGCAGCAGCCTCGCCGAGCCAAGATGCCGGCCATCCTCATCCGCGACGATCAGATAGATGGCATGTTCGTCGTCGAACTGGTCGACCTCGTAGCGGCCCGCCAGCACCGGGACGTCCCACTTCAGAAGGTCGACGAAGACCTGCTTGCGCGCTTCGAACATCGCCTCCAGCAACGGCTCGGCGGCGAGCTCATGAGGACGGCTACCGGTGACGATCATAGGGTCGATGCTCCTGCCGGGGTGACAGGCGCGATCTTCACCTAGGGCGTTAGGTCCCGATATTCCCAGAAATGGGGATGTCTCATCGCTTCAGGACATCGACGAAGCTGATCGTTCCATCGAACAGGGCGCTCACCGCCAGCATGGTGCGCTTGGTGACCCCATAGC
This sequence comes from Sphingomicrobium sp., assembly GCA_036402035.1. Taxonomy (GTDB): domain Bacteria; phylum Pseudomonadota; class Alphaproteobacteria; order Sphingomonadales; family Sphingomonadaceae; genus Sphingomicrobium. The sequence goes on along the minus strand of DASWTR010000417.1, from coordinate 8,588 downwards.
GTTCGCGCGCCTGCTTCAGATGCTGGATCACCGTCTCGTGGCTGATACCGAGGATCTGGGCGATTTCCCAGTCCGACTTGCCCCGTGCCGCCCATACGACGCAGTCCCGCTGCCGGTCGGTCAGCTGGGCAAGCGCCAGGACCGGAGCGCGCATCCGCCACAATCGCCGGGCCGCCTCGAAAGCGAAGGCGCCGACCAGCTGCGCGGTCGGCAGATGCTCGGCAAGCACTGGCCGGCCGCTCCTGGTCGCGAACGAGCAGGAGCCGTTGGACTCGCCGGGGACATGGGCCGGGACGGTGAAGCCGTCGCCGATCCCATTGCAGCCGGCCTGGTCGAGGACCATCCGGTCGCGGGGCGTCAGGTGGATCATGTGCGGCAGGTTCGACCAGGCGAATCCGACGCTGGTCAGATGACTGGCCCGGTGAACCGGATCAGTTGGGCCAAGCTTCTGCTCGTCGAAATATTCTACCCATTGCTGCGGGTAATTGTGCAGCCGGATCGCCGGCTGCGGTGCCTGGCGGATATCGACATGATGGGTGAGCGCGAAATAGTCGAAGCCCATGTCGGCGCAGATTTCCTCGAGCAAGCCGGCAAGCTCGTCCTCGGATGCCGCTCCGCCCACGTCGCGAACAAACGCATCGATCCTGTCGAACATCCCCGCCGCGGCGCACCGCGCGGACCTTATGGCCGCGCGCTCCAAGTCGCCGCCGCCCAGGGCCGCCCTCTTGCGCCGCAGTCCCGGGTCTCAACCGGAACATGCGGCAGTCCAATAAAGTACCGAGCGAGGACAGTGCTAACGGGCCGCGCGAACAATATCCACCAAATAAAGGAAATATAAACTTGGGCCTATGCACTCCTTGGCCAAGTCGATGGCCGGCAGGAGTGCCCGCTTATGCTTGACGATGCCGTTCGGCACTGCGCCGTCCATGTCGCCGTCCTGGCGAACGCCGGGCCTTGCTGCCCTTGACCCCGACATCTTCGCGGGCGGCCTGATATGGCAAGCGCGCCGGATGGAAGGGCGCGGTCGCGACTGACCGACCAGTTCGAGGAGCAGGCGTTCCGTTGCGCCACCCCCGAGGCTCTGCGGGTCCTGCTCGGCGACGTCGCCAATGAGCTCGGCTTCCATTATTTCGCGTTGCTGCATCACCGCTGCCTCGGCTCCGGCGCCGGGCATTCCATCCGGCTCGACAATTATCCCGAGGGCTGGGCGGAGGAGCTGGTCGGCCGCCACGACGCCGCTGTCGACCCTGTTCATCTCGCGAGCCTTAGGACCAACGCCGGGTTCGGCTGGGACCAGCTTGGCGAGCTGCTGTCGCTGGGACCGGCGCAGCGGCGCATTCTGGAACGCAGCCGCCATCATGGGCTGGGGCAGGGGTTTACCATCCCAGCCAACGTACCGGGAGAGCCGTCCGGCTCCTGTTCCTTCGCGGTTCGCCGGGGAGAGGCGGTTCCTCTCCATCGACTGCAGTCGGCGGAGCTGATTGGCGTGCATGCGTTCAGCGCCGCGCGGCGGATCTATGGTTTTGCGAGGATCGGCGCGGTCCCGCCGCTGAGCCGGCGCGAGCGGCAGTGCCTGCGGCTGGTCGCCGCCGGCAAGACCGACTGGGAAATCGCCCAGATCCTCGGGATCGGCCTCGAGACGGCACGCCAATATGTGAAGCGCGCCCGCTCCGCTTACGACGTGGTGAGCAGGGCGCAGCTGGTCGCCTGCGGCCTGCGCGACGCGCTGGTCAGTTTCGACGAGGCAATTCCCCCATCCGGGTGAATGGCTTGAACCCGGGGCGATCGGCTGTGCTCGCTGGGTGGGCGAGCGCGACCAGCTTGTGCCGGACTGGCGGGATGCGGCGGGTTACGCCCCGCTGCTCCATGCCGACCGTTCGCTCATCGCCTGGGAATGGCTTCGCCGCGACCCGGCCTATCGCGAGGCCGCCGATCGGGCGGCGCGGTCTGGCGACGACATGGCGCATGGGAGCGGAGGGCCACCCGGGCGGTGGGGATTGTGCCGGTTCGAGGACCCCTATCGCCGGGTGCCGGCCGCCCGTCCGCTATGGCGCACCGAGGTCCATCCCTTCGTGCTTGGCGTCGAGGCCCGACCAGGGAAGGGCGCCGATGACTTCGACCTCGAGCGCGTCGCGGCAGGCTCGATCCTCGTCCGGGGCGCCGGCGATCGCGAGCATCTGATGATCTCGGATGGTCTCCATGCGGTCAGGATCGACGTCTTGGCCGGCAGCCTTGCACGCGGGCCGGTCGAGCTCAGCTATCGCCTGGCCGGCCTTGCCTCGGCCGAGCGGCCTCTGCTGACGCTTCGGCGGCTGCTGGCCCTGTGGCGCACAGGCCGGTTCTGTCGGTCGGTTCATGCGGCGGAGGCGAAGGCAGGGCGATGGGTGCTGATGCTGCGCGCCCATGACGCGGTCGCGGACGGGGCGGGCCAGCGAGAGATTGCGGCAGAGCTGCTGGGCGGTCGCGTGGTGCCGAAGCGCTGGCGGGTCGAGGAGTCGAGTGTCCGCTCCTGGGTCCAGCGTTTGGTCCGCAGCGCGCGATCGGCGGCCGATGGGGGATATCGGAAGTTGCTCTTGTGAGATCGAGCGATTCAGAAGGGCTTTTCCGCTTTTTCGGTGCGATAGAGGTTCACATGCGCCTCGCGCAGCTTGATTCCCCGTGGTCCCTTGGCGACTTTGCGCCAGGAGTTCAGCGCGGCCTGGTCGCGCCATCTTTCGAAGGGGTTGACGCGCTCCGGATCGACGACGTCGGCGCTGATCGAAAAGTCGAGACAGCCATCGTGGGCCCGTGCGCATTCGACCATTTCCCTGAAGGTTTCAACGGCGGCATCACGACTGCCCGCCTCGGTCCGGGTGTAGCCGGCAATGATGATCATTGGTCTGCTCCCAGGTGCTGTTGCCGCGGTGGCGCGCAGCCGTGGAGGAGAGGGTAGCGATCCGCCAGGACCGCCGGTCCGAGTTTCGAACCTCAGCCCGCTTTCACGTACCCCATGCCCTCGACGATTTTTCCGTCCCGGACGCGCATGATGTTGACTCCTCGAATCCGGCCGGCCTCGTCCTCGCTCCAGCGAAGCCTCCAGCGGATGATGCCGCGGTCGCCCATCGTTGAGATTTCCTCCGCCTCGAACGCGAGGTTGGTCGACGATGCCACGCCTCTCCAGAAGGCGAGGCAAGCCTCACGCCCTTCGTAGCGCGCTCCATCGGGGGCGGGCGCCGTGTTTTCGAGGACGCAGTCCTCGCCGACGAGATCATTGAGATCGTCCGGGCGATGCTGCTCGAATGCATTGTGGAAGCGCTGCACGATGTCGCGGGTGGTTTTGCTGTCGGTGATCATTTTGCACACCTCATCCGGTAGGAGCCGAGATCGAGCCAATTGTCAGACGAGCCCATTGGCTGAGACTATACAGACAGGTCTGTCTGTTTGCTATAGACAGACCTGTCTGCTAAAGTCAAGCGATGATCGAGCAGGGAACCGGAAATCGACCCGGAGCAGGTTCAGCCCGCCTTCGCCTGCTCGACACCGCGACCCGGCTTTTCTACGAGGCCGGCATCCATTCGGTCGGCATCGACCGCATCATAGCCGAGGCCGGCGTAGCCAAGGCGACTTTCTACAAACATTTCCCGTCAAAGGACGACCTGGTCCTTGCCTATCTCGAGGAGATTGACCGGCTCGGCCGCGCGGCGGTGGCGTCGCTGCCCGACCTCGCTCCCCGGAAAATGATCTCGGCGATAATGGAGCGTATCAGCAAGGCGGTCATCGCTGGAGGCTGGCGGGGTTGTCCCTTTCTCAACGCGGCCGCTGAATATCCCGACCCGGCCAGTCCTGTCCGGCAGGCGATCGCTGCGCGGCGCGCCTGGTATCACCAAAGCCTCGAGAACCTTCTTGCCGAGGACGGCGATCCAGCCCCTTCGGTCACCGCATCCCTCCTCGTCGCCCTTTCGGATGGGCTGTTGGAGAGTGCCTATCTTGACGATGCCGAAAGCATTCCCGCCCTCGTCGGGGAAGCGGTGACCAGATTGTTATCCCGTCAATGTGGTGATGATGGCACCAGCTGCACGGATTAGCTGATGACTTTTATTGGGTTGCCGACCGAAGGCATGAGCGTCATCCAAGCGCGCGGACTGCGGCCCTGCCGGCGAACAGGGCACCGAGCGACAGGACGACGGACGACGCAAGATAGAATGCGAGCGCTGCAAAGTAGCCTCGTTGCCACATCAGGGCGGCATCGAGGCTGAATGCGGAGAAAGTGGTAAAGCCGCCCAGGATCCGCGTCGTGAGGAACAGGCGAAGCTCCTGGCTGCCGCTCCCCTTCATGAGAAACAGCTCGGCCAACACGCCGATGAGGAGGCCGCCGGCGACGTTCACGAACAGCGTGCCGTAGGGAAAGCCATGCCCGAAATAAGCCGCTGCGGCGCGATTGACGCCGTGGCGGAGGGCGGCGCCAAGGCCACCCCCGATGAAACTGCGAGATAGTCGCCTAGCATCTGGGGCTGGTCGCATCATCTTGCACCATCTGGAACAGCCGGCCGGACGGCAGCACCGGGTCCAGGCGCTCGGCGCGGTCTACCCGCGCTGATCAGCCAGGCTGGGGGCTCCGAATCCGGGACCGTTCAAATTCGAGCCTCTGCAGGGCGCTCGGCCTGTCTCACCAGGGACCAAAGGAGCGAGCATTGGGGCTCGCGCCATCGCTGCGGGCATCTCATGGACGACGACATCCAGCGGGCCGCTCGGGCCAAGAAGGGCAGTCCCTTCCTGTCAACCGAGCAGGCCGCCTTCTACCTGGGCTTGAGCGCCCGCAAGCTCCAGCAGATGCGAGCCGCGGGCACAGGTCCGGCCTTTCGCCGCCACAGCCGCTACGTCCGCTACCATATCGACGATCTCGATGCCTGGTCGAAAGCCTCGGGGTGCGTCGGAGCGCCCGCGTGACTAGGGGCGCGCCGGTGCCGGCCGGGGATTGCGCCGCCGAGCTCAGGCGCATCATTGCGCGGCGAGCAGGGCGGCGAAGGCGCCTGGTCTTGGCGATCCTGGTGCTCTGTACGGTGCTGCCCCTGTTGCTGTCGCTCGCCTGGAAGCCAGCCATCCGCTTCGTCTGGAACGCGAGCCCGAGCGCTCCGGTCGGGCTATATTATCTCAGCCCCGGGGCTCCCGTCCGTCGCGGCGACATGGTCGTCGCCTGGACCCCCGGGCGGGCGCGCATGCTTGCCGCGGAGCGACGCTACCTTCCCCGCAACGTGCCGCTCGTGAAAAGGGTCGCGGCGGTCGCCGGCGACCGCATCTGCGGTCTTGGCGGCATCCTCTCCATCAATGGCCGGCGTCTCGCGGCCCGGCAGCGGACAGACCCGGCCGGACGGCCGATGCCCGCGTGGCAGGGCTGCCGTCGGCTTCGTCGGCCCGAATATCTGCTGCTGATGGACAGCCCATCATCATTCGACGGCCGTTATTTCGGGCCGACGCGGCGCAGCGAGATATTGGGACGGGCGCACCTTGTCTGGGCGGGAGGCGCCAACCGTGGCTAGAGAGTGCCAAATCGTCGCGGCAGTCCTGGTCAAATGGCTTGGCGCGATCGCCGTGGCCGCGGCTCCAGCGGCCGCCGGTCATGGGCGCGGCGACGACCCAGCTGGAGCCGTCGACCGCTCCGGCAGGCAGCTGGTCGAGCGCTGGAGCGATCATATCGAGGCCGCCTCATCGAGGTTCGGGATCCCCGAGACGTGGATCCGGCGGGTGATGCGCGCCGAAAGCGGCGGCCGGACGATGCTGGGCGGCCGGCCGATCACCAGCAGCGCCGGGGCGATGGGGTTGATGCAGCTGATGCCCGCGACTTGGCAGGAGATGCGGGCCCGTTATGCCCTGGGGTCCGATCCCCACGACCCACGCGACAATATCCTCGCCGGGACCGCCTATCTTCGTAACCTCTATGACGAATTCGGTCATCCGGGACTGTTCGCCGCCTATCATGCGGGTCCGGCGCGTTACGCCGGGCACCTGGCTGGCCGGCGCCTGCTTCCGGCCGAAACGATTGCTTATGTGACCAGGATCGGAGGCGGTTCGACGCGTCCATTCGAGGAGCTGCGCAAGCCATCGCCGATCATCGGCCAGTCCCGACCCGGCCCGCTCTTCGTGACGCTCAACCGTGGCGGCGAGGGCTCTCCGGCTGCCGCGGCATCGCCGGGCGTCGCGGCCTCCGGTGGACCGAGCTCTCTGCTGGCGCTTCGGAGCATGACTGCCCGGCCTCCGCGAATGATGAACGGCGGGGAGGCGAGGTAGTCGTCGCGGCCTGTGCGCGCGATGCCCGCGCTGGGTTTTCCGTGACCGGCTCGGCGCCCATCGCCGATTCCGCCTCGCGCCCCCGGACCACCCGCTTGCCTTTCAGCCGGCCTCTCCGCTCGGTCACGACGGTGCACTGGCCCTCCGAGCTATGGTCGGTGTGGTAGTGGATCACCACCCAGTCGCCGATGCGGCCCAGCTCATGCGCACGCCTGGTGTTCGAGAAGATTGCGGTGAGGTGCCAGGGCCCGCGGCGAAGATGCATGACCGGAAGCCAGGCCCGGCGGAACGGATTGAACCTTTTGGGTGTAATCGTCGGAAGTCGACCGGCCCCGGCTTCCCGGCGGTACGCCGCGTCCACGTCGAGCAGCAGCGATACCGGGGGGCTAGGTTGGACCTGGCGCAGCCGCCAAAGGCGCGGCTGGCCAAGCCTGTCGGACAGTGACGAGCGCACCATCTGGACCCGTCGGGGGCCGAAACCCCGGATTCGGTCCAGGTTACCGTCGTGGGCGGCGAGCTCCAGCGCGCCGAGGCTTTCGACGTGAAGCTGGTCGCAGATCCGGGCGGCCAGTTCCGGGCCGATTCCGGGCAGGGTCTGGAGCAGTCTTTCGGGCTCGAGCGTACCGCGCAGCCGCTCCAGCTGGGCCCAATGGCCGGTGACGATAAGCTCGGCAAGGCCGGCCCCGATCGCCGGGCCGACGCCGGGCAGTTCCTCAAGCGCCCGGCGACCGCCGGAATCGTACAGTTGCGAGACCGGTGTCTGCTGCCGCTCGATCACCTCGGACGCGCGACGGTAGGCATTCACCCGGAACCGGTCGGCTCTCTGCTGCTCGAGCAGGTCGGCCAATTCCCTAAGGCTGGCCGCCAAAGCAGCATTCTCAATCGTCGCCATTGGATCGGAACGAGCCATGGCTCGACCTGATATCGGACCGGCCAATGCCCGCCATTACGGGACACTACATAGTCCGGGCTCGCCCCGACTCGGCCAGGTGATGGAAGCTTATGGAGCGGGGGCGGTCGCGAGGAGTGGCTTTCTCGCTTGGTCGTAGGCCGCCCTCCCTTGCATGATGCGGCACCGACCGGCTCGGCACGGCCCTGTGTCGCGAGACGTGCCTTACGGGAAAGGCTCATCAGGTTGCAGGCGCGCGCGGATTGAGGGAGCCGCCACAGCTTACGCCGGTCGAACCGACCAGGCTCAAGCGGTTCAATCGCAGGGATGAAAGGGCCTCCGGCCTCGCCCCTCCGACCTTTTCTTCCGAGCGCTTGGTCCAGCGAACCGCTGGCTCGCCGGGATGAACCTGGGCTCTCCAAGATAGGTAGCGGACGGATTCCATGCTATGATGCGGCATCGCAGGCATTCCCCCAAGCAACTTGTGACTGAGAGACTTTGCGCTCCCGCTTGAAGCAGGAGTGGAACATGGCTGGCGGCACGGACACAGCGAGCTCTACGGTCGAACCCGCGGACGGCGCACCGGGCGAACGAGATGAAGAGCTGCGGCGGCTTGGCATCACATCGCATCCGCACATCACCTATGAGTGGAATGGCTATCGCTACTCAAATGCGTCGGACGCCATAGCGGCCGCCAAGCGAGCCTCCAGATGAGGCCGTCTGGCCTCCCCATTGGCTGCTTGGTGCGATATGCCATGCGGCGCGTCGCCTTCCTTCAACCATTCACGATCGGCAATGCGCCCCAAGTCCATCCGGGGGGCGCCCACTCGCCCGAGACCAAGGCTCAGTCGATGGGCGCAGGCGGGCATATGGCAACTGTCCACGGACGCACCGCCCCAGCAATTTCGCCAGCCTCGCGGCCCTGCTGCCTCGATGCTCGCGGCAGCGATCTCGCCGAAGTGCTGGAGCACGGCGCTGGGCCCGGCGGAAGGCGCGGACCCAGCATCAGTCCAGACGGCGGCGCTGCTGAAATTGAGCGGGCGCATCCATGAACGATCCAGCACAAGTCCACGCCAACGCCGACAACGATCGATGCGTCCTGCAGTCGTGGCACGAATGGGAGATCGACGATGGAAAGCGCAGGATTATCCTTTGTGTCGAGACGGCGTTGGAGCTGCGCCCCGGATACGCAGGTTTCGACCCCCTCAAGCTGGAAACCCTGATTGCCGATGCAACCGACATGATGCGCACCAGCGCCAGCCCCATCGATGCATTCCGTATCGTTCCGGCGCGTTGGACGCTCTGACGCCGCTACTGTCTGTCTGGCGCCAATCGGCTCAGGGGTCTGCCGAGAGGAGTCGAATGACCAATGATTTTGTGGAAGGCCTGTCCAACACCGATGCTCCCGCCGTCTAATGACCGCTTTCGACCCATT
>DASWTR010000416.1:0-6653 GCA_036402035.1 Sphingomicrobium sp. | reverse complement strand
GATCATGATGACGCCCAAGTCGTTGTTGCGGCACAAGCTGGCGGTGTCGCGCAAGGAAGACTTCATCGGAGAGGGCCACTTCCGCCGGATTCTCAGCGACCTCAACCCGCCGGCCCAGGGTGAGACGAAGCGCGTCGTGCTCTGCTCGGGCAAGCTCGCCTATGAGCTGATGGAGGCACGCGACGCGGCGGGCGACACGACCACCGAGGTCATCCGCGTCGAGCAGCTTTACCCATTCCCCGCGGAGCCTGTGGGCAAGCGCCTCAAGTCGATGCCGAAGCTGGAGGAGCTGGTCTGGGCCCAGGAAGAGCCGAAGAACAACGGCGCCTGGCATTTCGTCGAGGATTATCTCGAGGAATGTCTGGCCGAGTCCGGCTTCAAGCAGATACGCCCGCGCTATGCCGGCCGCGCCGCCTCCGCCTCGCCCGCTACCGGGCTGGCCAAGCGCCACGCCGCCGAGCAAGCGGCCTTGATTGCCGACGCGCTCGGGCATAGCAGCCGCGCCAACGCAACCGCACAAGCTTCGTAAGGGAAACGCGACCCATGGCCACCGATGTGAAGGTTCCCGCGCTGGGAGAGTCGATCACGGAAGGGACGCTTGCGCAGTGGCTGAAGAAGCCCGGCGAGGCGGTCGCGGCCGACGAGCCGATCGCCAGCCTGGAAACCGACAAGGTTTCGGTCGAGGTTCCCTCGCCGGTAGCCGGGACGATGGCCGAGCAGCTGTTCCAGGAAGGCGATACGGTCGAGGTCGGTGCGGTCATCGCGCGGATTGGCGAGGCGGGAGCGGCTGCAGCTGCTGCGCCGGCCGAAACGAAGGAAGCGGTCGATGCCGCGACCAACCCGCCGGGACCGGCCGAAACCCCGCTGCCGCGAGACGATACGCATGCGCCCGCGGCCGACCATGCCGACCTGACCCTGTCCCCCGCGGTCCGCCGCGCGGTGCTGGAGCATCATGTCGATCCCTCGACCATCAAGGGCACGGGCAAGGATGGGCGGCTGACCAAGGACGATGTGCTGGCTGCGGCCAAGGCCAAGGAAGGCGGCGCTCCGGCGCCGGCTCCGGTGGCGCCGCCCGCGCAGGTTTCGGAACCGACGCGCGCAGCCGCTCCTGCTCCCGCAGCTCGTGCCACCGGCGAGCGCAAGGAAGAGCGGGTCAAGATGACCCGCCTGCGCCAGACCATCGCGCAGCGATTGAAGGACGCGCAGAACACGGCGGCGCTGCTCACCACCTATAATGACGTCGACATGTCGGCGGTGATCGACGCGCGCGCCCGCTACAAGGATTTGTTCGAGAAGAAGCACGGCATCCGCCTCGGTTTCATGGGCTTCTTCGTGAAGGCGGTCGCGCTGGCGGCTCGCGACGTCCCGTCGGTTAACGCCCGGATCGAGGGCGACGAGATCGTCTATTCCGACTTCCTCGACGTATCAGTCGCGGTATCGGCGCCCAAGGGCCTGGTCGTCCCGGTCATCCGCGACGCGGATAAGCTAAGCTTCGCCGAGATCGAAAAGACCATCGCCGCATTCGGCAAAAAGGCCAAGGAAGGCACGCTGACGGTCGACGAGATGAAGGGCGGCACCTTCACCATCTCCAACGGCGGCGTGTTCGGAAGCCTGCTCTCGAGCCCGATCATCAACCCGCCGCAGTCGGCGGTGCTCGGCATGCACCGCATCGAGGAGCGGCCGGTGGTCCGCGACGGCCAGATCGTCGCCCGGCCGATGATGTACTTGGCGCTGTCCTACGACCACCGCTTGATCGACGGCCGCGAGGCGGTCACCTTCCTCGTCCGAGTCAAGGAAGCGATCGAGGATCCGACGAGGCTACTGATCGACCTTTGATCGCCTCGCGGGCCAGGCCGAGCGCGGTTTCCAGGGCCTGATCGGATGGCACCGCTACGTCCGGCCTGACGCCGACGTCCTGCCAATTGGTGCCGGTTACCGGATTGATCGAGCGCGCTTCCGGCAGGCTCAGCGCGAAATGGGCATCGATCCGGCGATATTCGAACGGATTAGCGCCGCCGCCCGTGACCTCTCCGACTACAACCGCACGCTTGGCAGCCTGTAGGTCGTAGGCAACCGCCTCGGCGGCGGAAAAGGTGCGCTTGCTGGTCAATATGTAGACGGGCTTGTCGGTCCCGAACACGCGCCCCGGCACCCAGGCAGCGGTCGTCGTATGGGTGCGCTTGCCGGTGGGCCGGTCGAACGATCCGCTGATCTCGGTCCCCGGCGGAAGCAAATAGCTCATCAGCAAATTGGCGCTGTCCATTCCGCCGCCGTTGCGGCGCAGGTCGATGATCAACGCGTCGCCCTGCGCGACCAATGTCATGGCCGCGGCGATGACGTCTCCGGCCATCGTCGGCGGCGGGAAGACGCGGAGGTCGAGCAGCATGATGTTGCCTTCCAGTCGCTCGACCTTCTCGACTCCATGATTGAGCTGCGCGCCGTAGAAGCGCTCCATCTCGGCCTGCGAGAAGGTCGCTTCCCCGCCGCTCTCGGCGATCGGCTCGGCGCTATAATCTACCGCGAAATGCCCATCTCTCGACTGGCTACGTAGCCAGCCAGTCAGCTTCTGCGCGAATGCCTTAGCTTCAGCCGATTCCCGCCATTTCTCCGCGCGCAGCGCCTGCGCGATCCGCCGTCCTTTGGCCGGGTCGACGTACCGGCGCTCGATCAGGTCGGCGGCGGCGTGGGCAACCCGCTGCTGGTCGGCGGGTGTTAAGTCCGCCGCGATCGTCGGGGCAGCGAGGAACAGGGCCAGGCAAAGCAACAACTTCATGACAGCTTCTCTTCGATTCTGGTTGCAAACGGGCGCTCGTCGAGCGCGGCGATCAGGCGGCGCAGCAAAGCGGGAAGGTCGGCGTCGATTTCTGCGTTGAGCTCGTCCGCGCTTTGGGCGACGGCATCCCAGATCGGCCGCAATCGTCGGCACTGCGACAGGCCCTGGCGGGTGAGGCCGGCCAGGCGGACCCGGCGGTCCTCCCCGGCTTCGAAGGCGATCAGGCCGTCATTTTCCATTTCCTTAAGGGTCTGACTGATCGCCGGTTGGGTCACACCCAGCATCTCGGACAGCTGGCCAACCGGTGCAGGGCCATGGTCCAGCAGCTGCCGTGCGATCGGAAAATAGCGCGGCCGAAAATCCAGTTCGTGGCGGTCGTAAACCTGCTGCGCGCCGCCATCGAGCGCCGCAATCACGCGACGCAGGAGTGTGCCCAATCCAACATCATTCTGGTTCATAATATATAAGCGCTTATAGAAATTACGGACCGGGCGCAATCCTTGCTTTGCGAACGTCATGCTCTATGTGGCCCAGCGAAGGATCTCCCGAACAAGCGGTGGAAGCGCGCGATGGCTGATTTCGATTTCGACGTCCTGGTGATTGGTTCCGGCCCTGGCGGATATGTCGCCGCGATCCGCGCTGCACAGCTCGGCCTCAAGACCGCCTGTGCCGAAGGGCGCGAGACGCTGGGCGGGACCTGCCTCAACGTCGGCTGCATCCCTTCGAAGGCGATGCTGCATGCGTCGGAATATTATGACGCCGCGGCCAATGGCGCCTTCGCCAAGTTGGGCATCAAGGTGCAGCCGGAACTCGACCTCGACGCCATGCACGGCCAGCGCAAGGACGCGGTCAAGGGGCTGACCGGCGGTATCGAGTTCCTGTTCAAGAAGAACAAGGTCGAATGGCTGAAGGGCTACGGCACCTTTACCGGCGCCAATACGGTCAAGGTCGGCGACCGCACCGTCACCGCCAAGAACATCGTCATCGCCACCGGTTCGTCGGTCACCCCGCTGCCCGGCGTGGAGATCGACCAGAAGATGGTCGTGGACAGCACCGGCGCGCTGGAGCTGCCCAAGGTGCCCGAGCATCTGGTGGTGATCGGTGGCGGCGTGATTGGGCTGGAGCTTGGCAGTGTGTGGCGCCGCCTGGGCGCCAAAGTCACCTGCGTCGAATTCCTTGACCAGATCCTGCCCGGCTTCGACGGCGACGTTCGGAAAGAAGCAAACAAGATCATGAAGAAGCAGGGGATCGAGTTTAAGCTCGGTACCAAGGTCACCGGCGTCAAAGTCGATGGCGGCAAGGCGACCCTGACTATCGAGCCGGCGAGTGGCGGCGACGCCGAGACGATCGAGGCCGATTGCGTCCTCGTCTCGATCGGCCGCCGGCCGAATACCGAAGGGCTCGGCCTCGACAAGATCGGGCTCCAGGCCAACAACCGCGGCCAGATCGAGACCGACCATGACTTCCGTACCTCAGTGGCGGGCGTCTGGGCGATCGGCGACGTCATCCCCGGTCCGATGCTTGCTCACAAGGCCGAGGATGAGGGGATTGCGGTCGCCGAGAATATCGCCGGCCTGACCGGTATCGTGAACCACGAAGTCATTCCGTCGGTGGTCTACACCATGCCGGAGATCGCGGGCGTCGGCCTCACCGAGGAGCAGGCGAAGGAGAAGGGCGAGGTCAAGGTCGGCAAGTTCCCGATGCTCGCCAATAGCCGCGCCAAGACCAACCATGAGCCCGACGGCTTCGTGAAGGTGATTGCCGATGCCAAGACCGACCGCGTGCTCGGCGTCTGGTGCATCGCCTCGGTCGCGGGGACGATGATCGCCCAGGCCGCCCAGGCGATGGAGTTCGGCGCGACCAGCGAGGACATCGCTTACACCTGCCACGCCCACCCGACCCATAGCGAAGCGCTCAAGGAAGCGGCGATGGCGGTCACCGGAAAGCCGATCCACATTTGAGGCTTGACCGCCACCCCTGAGCGCGGCCTTCTGCCGACCTGAACGGGGGAGGGCCGAGATGTCGACGTTTGCAAGACTGAAGTTTCTGCTCGGCACCATTTGCCTGCTCGCTGCAGCGGTGCCGGCGACGGGTTGTCGGCAGGCCGGTTCGGAAGCGGACCAGGCCAATGTCGCCTTCGTCGAGGACGATGATCCGAAGATGGAGGCGGCCAAGGCCAAGGGGCGCGCGACGTTGCCCGGATTTTTCGAGCGCATGGCCGCTCCCTCCGCCGATGAGGAGGGGTTCAGCGTCAAGTTCAACCTGACGCCAGACGCCGATGCTGAGTTCATCTGGGCCGGCGACCTGAAGTTGGACGCCAGGGGCGAGCTGACCGGCGCGCTCAGCAACCATCCGATGGACGGGCGCTTCAAGCTTGGGCAGCGCGTCCCGATCGCGCGGTCGGACATCATCGATTGGACTTACTTCAAGAACGGCGTTGCCCAAGGACATCACACGACGCGCGTAATCCTCGAGCAGGTGACGCCCGAGGAAGCCGCTGAGATCCGCGCCGCGCTGGGTTGGTAGCGCGAAAAGCCGATCCATATTGAGGGCTGTCTTGAAATGATGGCAGTGGATTTCAAGCTGGTGCGTTAGGGCTTTGTCATGGCGAAGCTGCACGATGAGTGGAAAATTCTTCCGCACGGCCCGCTGGAGGAAGTCGAGCCGGGACTGCTGACGGTCGTCGGTCAAATTCCGATGCCGCTGGGCAATTTCCCGCGCCGGATGACGGTCGTCGGCCTAACCGGCAGCCGCACGGCCATATGGAGCCCGATCGCTCTTGGCGAAGCGGAGATGGAGCGGATCGAAGCGCTGGGCGAGCCGGCCTATCTGATCATCCCCAACCCAGCCCACCGGCTCGACGCGCGTCCCTTCCGGTCACGCTATCCACAAGCCAAGGTGCTGACCGCGCCCAATGCGGTCAAGCAAGTCGCGGAGGCCGTTCCGGTCGACGGCAGCAACGCCGATCTGGGCGAGGCGGTCGAGCTGATCACCGTCGCCGGCGTCGACCAGCTGGAGCTGGCGATGCTGGTCCGCCACGGCAGCTCGATCAGCCTGATCACCAACGACATCATCGGCAACGTCGGCCATCCGGTCGGCCCGGGCGCGTGGATCATGTCGCGCCTGATGGCCTTTGGCCCGACGCCCCGAATCCCGCGCGTCGCTCGCAGCATGTTCATCAAGGATCCGGCGGCATTGGCGAGCCAGCTGCGCGACTGGGCGGAACTGGCGGAGTTGCGGCGGATCATCCCAAGCCATGGCGACATCATCGACCGCGACCCAGCCGCCGTGTTGTTACATCTGGCGCAATCGCTCGACAATTAACCTTAATCATACAAAAATCATGACAATCGAGCGCATGGCCGCTACGCGGCCTGACGGCGATTCGATGCCGGCGGGTCGGGGACAGGCCAGCCGGATGGACCATCGAAGCGGCGTGTGACCAGGAGTAGATGATGGGGGGAATGCGCTCGCGGCTGCGCCGCTGGCATGTATGGCTCGGTTGGCTGGTCGGCCTGCCGATGCTGTTCTGGACCGTTTCGGGCCTCGTGATGGTCGCCAGACCGATCGAGGAGGTGCGCGGCGAGCATTTGATCTCGAAGCCCAAGGCAATCAGCGTCGGTGGACCGTTACTGGCGCCGGACGTGCAGGGCCGGGAGGTTGTCGCCAGCACGCTCGAGCCGCGTGCCGACGGCCCGCGCTGGGAGATCGAGTTCGCCGACGGCAAGAGCCGCCTGGCCGATCCTGCGACAGGCCGACTGCTGCCCCGCCTCGGCGCCGCGGACGCCGCCAAGGAGCTGATGGCCCGCTATACCGGCACTGCCAAGGTGGCCGAAGTGAGCCGCGTCGCCGCCGATGCCCCACCGCTGGAATTGCGCCG
>DASWTR010000415.1:0-1847 GCA_036402035.1 Sphingomicrobium sp. | reverse complement strand
TCAATCGCAGCAGCCGCACGGCGGACTCGATATCGTCTTCGGAAAGGGCGAGCATCCTTCCCGGCCGTTCCGAAGAGGTTTCGTCGGACTCAGGCAAGGTCAATGGGCTCTCCAGCAAAGGCCTTCCGCGACTGGAAGCATCCTTGTCGGTGGGGGCAGCAATGCAGCTATCCTGACCGCCCCGGATGGGCAATGGGGAGAAATCCCCACTTGTGCCGAAAATGATCACACGCCGGGAAAAGCAGCGCGGGTCCACCCGTTAAGAGACTGTCTGCGCTTGGCACATCGTAATCCGGCAGGCGTGGAGATTAATGACAGGTTAAATTGGTTAGTTTAACGGAATTAACGACCACGCTCGGGGGAGGTCGAATGTCCACGGAAGATCGCATTTCAGCGACCGATGCATCCAACAGCTTGAATGACGAGATCGGAGTCAGGCGGGCGCTGGAACTGATGCGCGAAGCCTTGGAACTGCTCGATGGGAACCACGGCCCGCACGACGTGCGCGCTCATCTGGACGACGCCATCAATCGGCTGCAGCGAGAACTGGACGGAAGCGAGGGCTGACCCGGCGGCCGGCTCGGGTGGCGCGCTAAGAGGGGCGCACCTGATCTCCGCGTAGCTTCGCTTGCCTGATCAATAATTTGCGAACCTCCTCCGCCTCGGCGCCGCGCAGCTCGCGGATCACCGGAGTCGTCCAGCTCTTCTTTCGGGCTTCCGTAATGTTCGCCACAATTCGCCTCTGACAGCGTCGTTCGAGTCACCGATTAGAACACAATTATTTTGACGATCGAAGAGAAACCGCCAAATCGAACCACATCGGGTCGAATGAGTTCGAATAGCAAACACGCAATCCAAACTCCACAGAACAGTGTTAAAGTAACGTGTAAATAACGATCCCAAATCGGGTGCTTCACCATGCTTGCGCCAAGCAAGATCTCCGGAGCACAATCGGCGGCCGAATGAAGACAAGCCAATGCTCCAGATAGGAGTAGTTTCATGTCTGGGATCGTCCATGGCTTCGTGACCGCCGCTGCCGGGATCGCGATACCGGCAGGCCCGCCCTGAGCGTCGTGACGGCCAGGGCGCGGAGCATGTCCGGTAGTTTGTGGACGCCTATAATATTGGCGGCGGCTTCGACGGTCATTCTGCAGACGCCCGGCCGAGCCCTGGCTCCGCCGGCGGCTTCGGCAGCCGATGCGCCCAGCATCTTCGGCACGATCGCACTACCGTTGAAATCCACGCGGTTCGACGATCGCTGGCGGCGGGTGCTGCGTAGCGGACTGGCTGCACGGCAATTGCTCGCGCCCTTGGCCGCGGCGCGACGTGTACCCCCCGCCGAGCAGCTGCGCCTGGTCAATGCCTCGGTCAACGCACGCATCCGCTACCGCCCAGACATCCATCCTTCCGGCGACCACTGGTCGACCGCGCAGCAAACGGTCGGTCGCTCGGCGGGCGATTGCGAGGATTATGCGATCGCGAAGCTGCAGGCGCTTAAAGCGTTGGGGGTTCCCGAACGTGACCTGTTCATGACCATCGGCCATGAGGGGTCCGCGGATGCGGTCCATGCCGTTCTGGTTGCGCGCGTGGACGGCCGGTTCTTCGTCCTCGACAATCGCACGGACCAGCTCATCCCCCACGAACGATATGGCGGCTTCTATCCGATGCTTACCTTCGGGGCACGGTCGAGCTGGCTTCACGGCTATGAGCGGGGCAAGACACCCGCCGCGGTTCGGGCGATGAACGGCGCGGTCCGATCCGATCAGACGTCGTTGAACGGCTTGGCCGATCCCGCCCCCAAGCGACGGCAATGAGCCGAACGGCTCCGCGCGCCATGCCCAGCTATG
>DASWTR010000414.1:0-2668 GCA_036402035.1 Sphingomicrobium sp. | reverse complement strand
TCGATGCAGCTCGACCAGGCGGAACGCGGCTTCTCTTTCTCCAAGGACGGTCCGCTCGACATGCGCATGAGCCAGTCGGGCCAGACCGCAGCAGAATTCCTCAACCATGCCGATGAGGGCGATATTGCCCGCGTCCTCAAGGATTATGGGGAGGAGCCGCGCGCCCGCGCGGTTGCCCGCGCCATCGTCGCTGCACGGCCGTTGACCCGAACGGCCGAGCTGGCGGCGGTGGTGCGGAAGGCTTTGGGCTATCGCCAAGGGCAGAAGAGCGATCCTGCCACCCGCACCTTCCAGGCGATCCGCATCCATCTGAACGCAGAGCTTGACGAGCTGGAGCAAGGACTCCGGGCCGCCGAGCGGTCGCTTCGTCCCGGCGGCCGCTTGGCGGTGGTCACCTTCCACAGCCTGGAAGACCGCATCGTCAAACGCTTCCTCAAGATCCGCAGCGGGGATGTTCCCTCCGGCTCGCGCCATCGGCCGATGGTCGCCAAGGGACCGACCCCGACTTTCGAACAAGTCGCCAAGCCGGTCTCCCCGTCCGAGGCCGAGTTGGCCCGAAACCCGCGCGCGCGCTCGGCGCGACTTCGCACCGCGATCCGCACCGATGCGCCCGCGTGGGACCAGGAGAAAGCGGCATGAGCGCTCGTGGCTTTGGTTCGGTGCTGTGGGCCGGCGCGGTCGCCGGCGCGGCATTGGGTTTCTATCTCGTCTCGTTGAGCGTCGCGTCGGAACGCGCCGAGCTGGAAGACGTCGAGACCAAGATCGCGCTCGCCCAGCGCGACATCCGCCTGCTTCAGACCGAGATCGGCACGCGCGGGCGGCTTGCTCAGCTGGAGCGCTGGAACGTCAAATTCATCCGCCTGTCAGCCCCCTCCGCCGACCAGTTCGTCGAGGGCGGGTTCCACCTGGCGACCCTGGTCGCGCCGGACAAGAAGCCGGCAATCGACGCGCCTATCGTGCTGGCATCGGCGCCGGTCGAGCAGGCGATCCCGCAGCAGCCCAGGTTGACCGGCGACGCGCCTGAAACGCAGGCGGCGTCGCGTTCGCCGGGCGAGCTGATGCATGTCGCCAGCTATAGCGCTCCGGTTAAGCCGGCGGCGCAGAAGCCCGCCGCGCCGAAGCTGGCGACCGTCGTGATCCAAAAGCCGCAAAAGCAGGCGCTTGCGACGAAGCCCGCCAAAACCGCGATGGCCGATCCGCTAGCCCCCTTGCCAACTGATGGAGCCAAGGCCAAAGGCGGCGCGCCATCGGCGGCCGCCGGCGGATTCACCCCCAAGCGCAAAGGCCCCACCGGGCAATTTAGGGACAGCGACGACTAGCAGATGAACGCCCCGACGCCCGCTCTCGTCGCACGGCCCGAGCGGCTCCGTCTGGTCGGGCAGCGGCGGCAAATATTGGCGCTGATGCATCAGCGGCTGATGTTCGGCATGCTGCTTTATGCCGGTGTCATCGCCCTCATCGCGCTGCGCCTGATCTGGTTGGCGGCCTTCGGTGATCATGCCGGGCGCAAGGGCGGCCTGGTCGACCTCACGCCCGAACGCGGCGACATCGTCGACCGCGATGGTCAGGCGCTGGCTCGGACGATCGACGCCTGGATCGTCGGCCTTCAGCCCGGCAAGGTGATCGGCAACAAGCTCGACCTGGCCCGCAAGCTGGCCCAACTGATGCCGGAAAAGGACGAGGCGGCCTATCTCGCCATGCTCCGCTCCGGCCGCACCTTCTATTACCTCCGCCGCCGAGCGAGCCCGAGCCTGGTCGCGGCCATCAACGCGCTCGGCGAGCCCGGCATGGCCCTGCAGCGCGAGCCCGATCGGCTCTACCCGCAGCTGAGCCTTGCCGCGCATGTCGTCGGCTACACCGACATCGACGGCAAGGGGAATGCCGGAATCGAGCGCGCCTATGACGAGCAGCTGCGTGACCCCGCCCGCCGCGGCCAGCCGATCACGCTCAGCATCTCGAGCCGCATCCAGCAGGCGCTGGAGCATGAGCTCAATGATGCCATGACCCATTTTTCGGCGGTGGGCGCCGCCGGGGTGATCATGGACATCCACACTGGTGAACTGCTGGCGATGACCTCGCTGCCGCAGCTCAACCCCAACGCTGCCGGCCAAGGCACGCCGGAAGCGCGGTTCAACCGGGCGACGCTCGGCGTCTATGAGCTGGGCTCGACCTTCAAGCCTTTCACCGTGGCGATGGCGATGGACGCCGGTGTGATCAAGTCGATGGGGCAGATGTATAATTGCCCCAACGCGCTGCACGTCGCCGGACGGACGATCAACGACACCCACCCGTTCGGCCGCGCCTGCTCGGTCGCCGAGATCATGAAGGAAAGCAGCAACATCGGGACGGCGCAGATCGCCGACCAGCTGGGCCCGACGCGGCAGAAGGAATTCCTGCGCAAGATGGGCTTCCTCGACAAGGTCAATGTCGAGTTGAAGGAGCGCGGGCGGACGCTCAGCCCCGGCAACCAGTGGAACCAGGTGGAGACAATGACCGTGGGCTATGGCCACGGCATCGCGGTGACGCCGCTGCACCTCGCCACCGGCTACGCGACCCTGTTCAACGGCGGCATCTATCGCCCGGCGACGCTGCTGAAGGTCGACCGCAACCATGCGCCGGGCAAGGGCCACCGCGTGTTCAGCGAGGAGACCAGCTACAAGATGCGGGC
>DASWTR010000413.1:0-4513 GCA_036402035.1 Sphingomicrobium sp. | reverse complement strand
GGGTCAGGTTCGGCGCCCAAGTCGTTGAATGCCAACGATCATTCGACGGACATTCGGCTCACGTCGCCCAACGGACGATCAGGCCGCCAACCCGTCGAACTGCAAGCGCGCGAGGCGGGCGTAGAGGCCGCCTTGGGCGGTTAGTGCGCCATGATCGCCTTCCTCGGCGATGCGGCCATGGTCCATGACGATGATCCGGTCGGCGGCGCGGACGGTGGCCAGGCGGTGGGCGATGACGATGGTCGTGCGATTGCCCATCAACCGGTCGAGCGCCTCCTGCACCAGCCGCTCGCTTTCGGCGTCGAGCGCGGAAGTGGCCTCGTCGAGCAGGAGCAGTGGGGCGTCGCGGCGGAGCAGGGCGCGGGCGATCGCGATCCGCTGCCGCTGGCCGCCCGACAGGCGAGCGCCGCCTTCGCCCATGAAGGTGTCGAGCCCTTCCGGCAGCGCGCGAAGGAAGCTTTCCGCGTTGGCGCCGCGCGCGGCCTGCCAGATCTCGTCCTCGGTCGCGTCCCAATTGCCGTAGCGGAGATTGTCGCGGGCCGAGGCGGCGAATATCACCACTTCCTGCGGCACCATCGCGATCCGCTGGCGAACGTCGGCCGGGTCGGCTTCCCTGAGATCGACGCCGTCGAGCAGCACGCGGCCGGCTTCGGGGTCATAGAAGCGCTGGGCGAGCTGGAAGATGGTGGTCTTACCAGCGCCCGACGGGCCGACCACGGCGAGGCGCTCGTTGGACCTCACCTCCAGCGTGAATCCGGCGAGGGCCGATGTGTCCTTGCGCGTCGGATAATGGAACGTCACCTCCTCGAACTTGAGGCGGCCTTCGGCGGGAAGCGGCAGGGGTTTAGGGTTCGCCGGTGCCTTGATCTCCGGCTCGGCCGTGAGCAGCTCGTTCAATCGCTCCGACGCACCGGCGGCACGGAGCAGATCGCCATAAA
This sequence comes from Sphingomicrobium sp., assembly GCA_036402035.1. Lineage (GTDB taxonomy): Bacteria > Pseudomonadota > Alphaproteobacteria > Sphingomonadales > Sphingomonadaceae > Sphingomicrobium. The sequence continues at coordinate 3,575 of DASWTR010000413.1, read as the reverse complement.
CCTCGCTTAGCGCCCCGAACGCGCCGGCGAGGAGGCCACCATAGAGCACAAACGCGGCGATCGTGCCGCCGGTCATCACGCCAGCGGCGACGTCGAGGGCGCCCTGCCAGATCACCCAGGTGATCGAGGAGAAGACCAGCGAAATGATGAGGAAGGTCATCAGCGCGCGAAGGCCGATGCGCTTGCGGGCGGTGCTGAACACCGCCTCGGTCGCGCTGGTGAAGCGTTCGGCCTCGCGGTCCTGCTGATTGAAGGCCTGGACGATCTTCATCGCTCCGAGCACCTCGCCGGTGACCGTGCCGACATCGGCGATCCGATCCTGGCTGGTCTTGGAAATGGACCGGACCCGGCGACCCAGGATGGTCAGCGGAACCACGATCAGCGCGATGCCGACCAACATCATCGCCGCCAGCTTGGGCGCCAGGATGAACAGGATCACCGCGCAGGCGATGCCCATCACCAGGTTACGCAGTGCTACCGATACGGTGGTGCCGACCACCTGCTCGATAATGGTCGTGTCGACCGTGATGCGGCTGGTGATCTCGGCCGGGCGGTTCTCCTCGAAAAAGCCGGGGGCGAGCCGCAACAGGTTGCGGTGCACGGAGAGGCGGATGTCGGCCACCACTCGTTCGCCCAGCCAGCTGACGAAATAGAAGCGCACGGCGGTCGCCAGTGCCATCATCAGCACCAGGAACAGCAGGTACTGGAACCAGCGGGCGATATCGCCGCCGCCGGTAAACCCCCGGTCGATGATCAGCTTGAAGGCATAAGGAACACCCGATGTGGCCGCCGCGGCCACCAACAGAGCGATCGCCGCGCAGATGATATGGCCCGGGTAACGGCGGGCGAAGCGCCAGACCATGTTGAGGTCGGAGAGTGACTTGCCCTTGGGGCGGTCGGGAGCGCTGGCCATGGAACAGCGGACTAGCAGTGTGTCCGCCCTGCCTCAATTGCCGCAATGCGAGGGTGCGATGCAGCAATTTGCTTGCCGTTATGGGAATCCGGTCCCACATTCCGATCAACGTGCTGCAATTTTCCAGGACATTTTGATGCTCTATGACGCCTATGAGGTGCAGCGCTCGCTGCTGACCAGCGCGAGCAAGCTCGCCGGACTTGGCGCAGGGTGGCTCAACAACCCGTCGAATCCGTTTGGCTATTCCTCGATGGGCCCGCTGGTTGCAGCGGGCCTCGAAGTTTTCGCCCATGCCTCCGCGCCGCGGGGCAAGCCGGAATTCGGCATTACCGAGGTGCAAGTCGGCAAGAAGCTGGTCCAGATCGACGAGGACATCGCGGTCAGGAAGCCATTCGGCCAGCTCAAGCATTTCCGGAAGGTCGATGCGGACGGCGGTGAGCCGCTGCTGATCGTCGCGCCGATGTCGGGCCACTATGCGACGCTGCTGCGCGGCACGGTCGCGCGGATGCTGCCGAAGCATGACGTGTTCATCACCGACTGGCGCGACGCCAAGCTGGTGCCGCAGGATGAGGGCAGCTTCGACCTCGACGATTATATCGATTATCTGGTCGAGTTCAGCGAGGCGGTGCTCGAGCGAACCGGCAAGCGACCGAACATTCTCGCCGTGTGCCAGCCCTCAGTGCCGGCCTATGCCGCGACCGCGCTGATGAACGCCGACAAGAATCCGGCACGGCCGAAGACGCTGACGATGATGGGCGGGCCGGTCGATACGCGCAAGGCGCCGACCGCAGTCAACACGCTGGCTACGCAGCGGCCGCATGCCTGGTTCCAGCAGAATGTCATCGCGACGGTGCCGATGATCTATCCGGGTTCCGGGCGGAAGGTGTACCCGGGGTTTCTGCAGTTGGCCGGCTTCATGACGATGAACCTGGGCAGCCACCTCATCAGCCATTGGGAGATGTTCAAGCATCTCGTCGTCGGCGACGATGAAAGCGCGGATGCGACGCGAAGCTTCTACGACGAATATCTGTCGGTGTGCGATATGACCGCGGAATTTTACCTTCAGACGGTCGATGTGGTGTTCCAGCGCCATCTGCTGCCCAAGGGCGAGCTCGAGCATCGCGGCCGGAAGGTCGATCCCAAGGCGATCAAGGATACGCCGCTGCTGGCGATCGAGGGCGAGCGCGATGATATCAGCGGCATCGGTCAGACCAAGGCGGCGCTCGACCTGGCGACCGGCCTGGCGGCGTCAAAGAAGCAATATCATCTGGCCAAGGACGTCGGCCATTACGGCATCTTCAACGGCCGCAAATGGCGCGAGCGGATCGCGCCGGTAGTCGAGAAGTTCATCGCGGCGAACGCTTAAAGCCGCTCCATCCTCAGCCACTTCGGGTCGCCCATCCAGGCGCGGTTGAGCGCGGCGTTGGCCGCGGCGGCCTGCGCGCGCCGGCCCAGCTTCTGTTCCGACGCGGCGAGGCCGTAGAGCGCCCAGCCATTGTTGGGGAAATCGGACAGCGCAGCGGTGAAGGCCTGCCGCGCCTCCTCGTATCGTCCGGCGCGATAAAGCGCCGCGCCGAGCGACTGATTGACCGGAAAATACCACCAGGGCGGCTCCATGTAGGAAATGCGGTCCTCGATCGCGACGGCCTGGCGGTAATGGTCGGCAGCCTGGAGATGCCGCCCGCGGATCGAGGCATATTTGCCGCGCGCAACATGTTCGGCGATCGCCAGCAGGTCCGGCGCGGGCATGCCCTGGTCGACCATCGGTTTGAGCGCTTCCAGCTGGCGGATGCGGCTCAGTTCGCGCATTTCCTTGTCGAAGCCGATCTCATTCTTCTGCTGGGCATAGGCGACGGCGCGAACATAGTGGCGCACGCCCTGGACATAGGCGAGGCGCGGATCGGGCGCCGGCAATTCCAGCACATCCGACGCGGGCGCGAACTGCAGCGTCGCGAAATAGGGCGCCGCATAGATCGACTGGATCCAGGCGATCTGCGATGCGGTATTCGCGTCAACGATGGAGGCCAGTCGCTTGGCCTCGCCGATGGCAGTCGGAAGGTCGCCGCCCATCTGCGCCGAGGTAACGATGAAGTGGACGTTGTGCGGATAATAGCCGTAGCGGACGAAGCCTTTGTCGTCCGCTTCCTTGATATAGGCCTCGTCCTTGCGCGCCGCGTCGAGATTGACGCGGATCGAGTCTTTCCAGCGGCCCAGCCGGTAGTAGATATGGGCCGGCATATGGACCATGTGACCGGCGTCGCCCGCCAGCGGGGCCGACAGGCGATCGGCCGCGGCCTCGGCCCGCTTCGGGTCGGGTCCATTCTCCATCAGGTGAATGTAAAGGTGCGGGGCCTGGGGGTGGGCCGCGTTGCGGGCCAGCACGGTCTCGACCAGCCCGATCGCTTCGCCCAGTCGCGGCTGCGGATTGCGCTTCTCCGCGTCCCAGTAATTCCATGGCAGTGTGTCCATCGCCGCTTCCGCCGCCAGCAAGGCGACATCGTCATGCTGCGGATAATAGCGCGCGACCATCAGCATCGCGTCCGCATAGGCGCCGTCGAGCTCGGCACGCTGGGCGTTGGGATCGGCCGAGTAGCGCTTCGCCAGTGCCATGATCAGCGCGCGCTCGGCCGGTGTGACGTTGACTGAAAGCTCTTGCGACTTG
>DASWTR010000412.1:0-2140 GCA_036402035.1 Sphingomicrobium sp. | reverse complement strand
GCGGAGATCGTTCCGGTCGCCATTCCGCAACGCAAGGGCGATCCGGTCGTCGTCAACCAGGACGAGCATCCACGCCCGACCAGCCTCGACGCACTGGCCCGCCTGAAACCGATCGTAAGGTCCGATGGGACGGTGACCGCGGGCAACGCCTCGGGCGTCAATGACGGCGCCGCGGCGCTGATCATCGCCAGCGAGGAAGCGGCCAAGCGCTATGGCTTGACCCCCCGCGCAAGAATCCTGGGCGGCGCGGTGGCGGGTGTTCCGCCGCGGATTATGGGTATCGGCCCGGCGCCGGCAACCAACAAGCTGCTCGAGCGGCTCAGCCTGACGACCGCAGACCTCGACGTGATCGAGCTCAACGAGGCGTTCGCGGCACAGGGGCTGGCCGTGCTGCGCCAGCTGATGATCGAGGACGACGATCCCCGAGTGAACCCTAACGGCGGAGCGATCGCGCTGGGTCATCCGCTCGGCATGTCGGGGGCGCGGCTGGCGATGACCGCGGCCGAGGAATTGCAGCGCGGCGGCGGCCGCTACGGCCTCGCCACCATGTGCATCGGCGTCGGCCAGGGGATCGCGCTGGCGCTCGAGAAGGTGTGATGGGCGTGGCCGACATCTGGGCGGTTCTCAAGGCCGTACCCGATCCGGAAATCCCGGTGGTGTCGGTGCTCGACCTAGGTATCGTCCGCTCGGTCGAGGAGGACAGGGTCACGATCACCCCGACCTATTCCGGCTGCCCGGCCACCGATTTCATCGAACAGAGCATCCGAGAGGCGCTCGATGCTGCTGGTTATCGCGAAGTCGCGATCGAAACGCAGCTCAGCCCGCCGTGGACCACGGACTGGATCAGCGAGGAGGGCAAGGACAAGCTCCGAGCCTATGGCATCGCCCCACCGGAATTGGCCAGGGCTGCGACCTGCCCCCGCTGCGGCTCGACCGACACCGAGGAAGTCAGCCGCTTCGGATCAACCCCTTGCAAGGCGCAATGGCGCTGCAAATCCTGCCTGGAGCCGTTCGACCGATTCAAGTGCCACTGATCAGCCGCACTGCCCACGATGCAGCAGCTTGTGATCGGCCAGCACCAGCGCAACCATCGCCTCGACCACTGGCGCGCCGCGGATGCCGACGCAGGGGTCGTGGCGGCCCCTGGTCACAGCATCGACCTCGCGGCCGGTCGCATCGACGCTTGCAACCGGGATCCGGATCGAACTTGTCGGCTTGAAGGCCACCCGCACGACGACCGCCTGGCCGGTCGAAATACCTCCCGCGATGCCGCCAGCATGGTTGGATTCGAACCGGCCACCCGAGCGCATCGCATCGGCATTCTCGCTCCCCTTGAGCCGCGCCGCGCCGAAACCATCGCCGATCTCCACGCCTTTGACCGCGTTGATCCCCATGCAAGCGTAGGCGAGGTCGGCATCCAGCTTGGCGTAGATCGGGGCACCCCATCCTGCAGGAACGCCGGTCGCAACGCATTCGACAACCGCGCCCAGGCTGTCGCCCGCGGCCCGCGCCTCGTCGAGCATTGCCTCCCAACGGCTTTCGTCCGCCTCGCCGCCAATCTCGACCACCGCTGCGGCGATCTGGACCTCGGGAATCAACAGCCGCGCTACCGCGCCGCCCGCCACCCGCATGCCGGTTTCCCGGGCCGAAGCCCGCCCTCCGCCGCGCGGATCGCGAAACCCGTATTTTGCGTCATAGGCAAAGTCGGCGTGGCCGGGCCGGTAGGGCGCGTCCTTGGGATAATCGGCTGACCTGGCGTCGACATTGTCGATCATCATCGCGATCGGCGTGCCGGTGGTGCGGCCTTCATATACTCCGGACAGGATACGCACCCGGTCCGGCTCCTGGCGCGGCGAGACATTCTTCGACGTCCCCGGCCGTCGCAGGTCGAGAAAGCGCTGCACCCAGGCTTCATCCAGCACCAACCCCGGCGGGCACCCGTCGACAACGCAGCCGATCGCCGGCCCGTGGCTCTCGCCCCAGGTGGTCACGCGGAACAGATGGCCGACGGTGTTGTGGGACATGGGGCGACCTAAGCCGCCATCCGGTCCGGCGTCCAGACGCGGGTGAAGCGGACCAGCAGGTCCTCGGCGGAGGAGGGGGCGTCGGCCGAGGGTTCCAGCGTCACGAACAGATGCCC
>DASWTR010000411.1:0-4422 GCA_036402035.1 Sphingomicrobium sp. | reverse complement strand
AATCCAGGTTAACTGTCGGAAATATCAGTCGAAATGGAGCCGGCGGTAGCTGCCGCGGAAGTATAGCAGTGGGTCGAGGCCGGGCTCGAACGTCGCCTTCTTGACCTCCCCGACCAGGATCAGATGGTCGCCGCCCTCATGCAAGGCATGATGGGCGCATTCGAACACCGAAAGCGAGTCCCGCAGGACCGGCACGCCATGCTCGCCGAGCGCCCAGGGCGTGCAGCCGAACCGGTCCTCGACGCGGGTGGAGAAGGTGATCGAGGCCGGCTGCTGCCCGGTCTGCAGCACATTGACCGCGAAATTCCGCGCTTCGCTCAGCGGCCCGGCGCTGGCCGCGGCCTTGGCGACGCACACCAGCAGCAGCGGCGGGTCGAGGCTGAGCGCCGTGAAACTGTTAGCGGTCAGCCCGACCGGGTTGCCGTCACGATCGAGGCAGGTGACCACCGTCACCCCGGTCGCGAAGCAGCCCAGCGCGTCGCGCAGGGTGCGCGGATCGGAGCCGGTGCGATACTCGCGGGAAACGGGGGCGTCGGTCATCGGCCCGCCAATAGCGGGGCGTCACTGCCACTGCCACCCATAAGGCCGTACGCTCTTTTCGTTCGTCCTGAGCGAAGCCGCAGAGCGGCGTAGTCGAAGGGCCTTTGCACAACCGTCGCGCCTACGCCCTTCGACTTCGCTCAGGACGAACGGGAAAGTCTGTGCAGCCCCTCCAGGTCAAGCGCTTCCAGTTCGGCGGCCGCCCCGTCAAGCGAATCCGAGACGAAGTAGAGCGGTTGGAAGGCATCGGAGCGATAAGCCGTCGCGGCCGCATCCATGAGCGTAAAGCGCGGGCGCGGCACCTCAGCTTCAAGCGCGAAATGCGCCTCGCCGAAACTTGAAGCGAGCCCGGCGCCGAGAATCTTCACTTCGCCACCTTCACGGGCCAGGCCGAATTCGACCGTGTGCCAGTAGAGCCGCGCAATGGCGTCGCCGAGCCCGGCGGCGATGGCGTCGACGCCCAGCCGGCCGAGCGCCTGCATCAGCCGCGCGACCGGCTGATGGGCGAGCATCGGCACATGACCGAAAATGTCGTGGAAACAGTCGGGCTCCTGCAGATAGTCGAGGCTGTCCGCAGAGCGGATGAAATTGCCGATCGGGAAGCGACGCTCGGCAAGCATGGCGAAAAAGGCATCGTCGGGGACCAGCCCAGGCACCGACACGCAGCGCCAGCCGGTCAACGGCTCCAGCCGCTCGTTCAGCCGGTCGAGGTTGGGAATTCCGGGCCGATCGAGACCAAGCCTGGGGATGCCTTCCAGGAACGACGCGACGATCCGTGTGCCGAGATACGGCACCTGCCGCGCGAACAGCGTATCCCACACGCCATGTTCTTCGGCGGTAAAATGATGCCAGTCCTGCGGCACCAGATAGTCGCGCCACGCCGCGGGCACTCGCTCGGCGGTCTGGGCGAAATCGGGTTGGAACATCGAAAACTCCTGGGTTTGAAGGGCAATAAAAAACCCCGCCGAAGCGAGGCTTGGCGGGGCGGTGGTCCGGTTGCTGGGCGCGTAGAACCTCAGCCGGTCTCCACCGCGTTTCGATAATAGCGGACCGCGACCGACGGCATGGTCGGGCAAGCCAGGTTCGAGGCGAAAATCACGGTCATCACTGCATAATTATCCCGGTTCGAGTGTGAATGCTAGCTGGCCAACCGCTCGATCGTCTCGGCCAGCCGGATGTCGCGCTCGGTAACTCCATCCGAATCATGGGTCGTCAGGCGGAAATCGACGCGGTTCCAGATGCTGGTGACTTCGGGATGATGATCGATCTTCTCAGCGTGCATCGCGACGCGGGTCAGGAAGGCGAATGCTTCCGAAAAATCCTTGAAGCGATAGCTGCGCTCCAGCCCCTTGCCGTCTTCGCTCAATGCCCATCCTTCAGGAACGTCCATCGATTTTTCTGTCCTACAGCTTGCAGGCCGGATTATAGCCTTTGTGCCTGACTTTTCGAATCGCCTGCACCAGGTTGCCGGGCCAAAGTTGGTGAAGTTTGCGACCCCCCTTTTGATTGGGCGGATGAAGCCAACTTTGTGACCTTCGCCGGCTTGCAAAGCAATGTTCGGCGGCGCAGTGAGCGCCCCGAAGGAGTGAATTGACATGGCCACCGCCACCACCGCCGAGCTCGGCCCCCTGGGCTTCGAGAACCCGATGGGAACCGACGGCTTCGAGTTCGTCGAATATGCCGCGCCCGATCCGGAGCTGCTGCGCTCCCTGTTCGCCAAGATGGGCTTTCCCGCGGTCGCCCGGCACAAGCGCAAGAATGTCACGCTCCACCGCCAGGGCGACATCAACTTCATCATCAATGCCGAGCCGGGCAGCTTCGCCGAGCAGTTTGCCAGGGACCATGGCCCCTGCGCCTGCGCCATGGCGTTCCGGGTCAAGGACGCCAAATTCGCGCATGAGCGCGCGCTGAAGCTGGGCGCGACCGATGTTAAGGGCGACATCGGCCCCGGCGAGCTCGACATTCCGGCGATCGAGGGCATCGGCGGCTCGCGTCTCTATTTCGTGGACCGCTATGGCCATAACGGCACCATCTACGACGTTGATTTCGAATATTTCCCTGACGCGGCCGAGAAGGAGGCGAGCCACGCCGCGCACCTCACCTATCTCGACCACCTGACCCACAATGTGAACCGCGGCCGGATGAATCATTGGGCCGAGTTCTACGAGCGGCTCTTCAACTTCCGCGAGATCCGCTATTTCGACATCGAGGGGAAGGTCACCGGCCTCTTCTCCAAGGCGATGACCTCGCCCGACGGCAAGATCCGCATTCCCCTGAACGAGAGCCAGGACGACAAGAGCCAGATCGAGGAGTTCCTGCGCGAATATAAGGGCGAGGGCATCCAGCATATCGCGCTTGGATCTGACGACATCTACCAGACGGTCGACATACTTCGCGGCCGCGGCATTCCCTTCCAGGACACGCCCGACACCTATTACGAGCTGGTCGACGATCGGGTGAAGGGCCATGGCGAACCGACCGCCGAGCTGGAAAAGCGCCGAATCCTGATCGACGGCGCGCCGACCGAGGGCCAGGGCCTGCTGCTGCAGATCTTCACTCAGAATGTGATCGGCCCGATCTTCTTCGAGATCATCCAGCGCAAGGGCAACGAGGGATTCGGCGAGGGCAATTTCAAGGCGCTGTTCGAAAGCATCGAACTCGACCAGATCCGCCGCGGAGTGATCGACGCCGAATGAGCGAGACCGACGCCGACGCGCTCGCCCGGCGCGTCGCCTTTGCCATGCTGGCCAATGAAGGCACAGGCAAGGCCTGGGGCATCCAGATCGAGGAAGCGCGCGAGGGCTATTCGCGCATCCGCATGAAACTGACCGCCGACATGCTCAACGGCCATCGCAAGGCGCATGGCGGGATGGTCTATGCGCTGGCCGACACCGCCTTCGCCTACGCCTGCAACAGCCGAAATGTGCGCACGGTCGGCGCCCAGGCGACGATGGTGTTCCTCGATGGCGCTGAGGAAGGCGAGGTGCTGGTCGCTGAGGCGCAGGAGCAGGCGCTTGTCGTCCGCTCCGGCGTCTACAATGTCAGCGTGCGGACCAACGCCGGCAGGCCGGTAGCCGAGTTCCAGGGATTTTCGAGATCGATCGGCGGTCCCTATATCGAGACCGGAGACGAGGATTGACCGAAGCCTATATCTGTGACGCCGTCCGCACGCCGATCGGCCGCTATGGTGGCGCGCTGTCGGGCGTCCGCGCCGACGACCTCGCCGCCATCCCGATCCGCGCGCTCAAGGAACGCAACCAACAGGTCGATTGGCTCGCGCTCGACGACATCATTCTCGGCTGCGCTAACCAGGCAGGCGAGGACAACCGCAACCTTGCGCGGATGGCGGGGCTGCTCGCCGGTTTGCCCGACAGCTCGGGCGGGGTGACTCTGAACCGACTGTGCGGCTCCGGACTAGATGCGGTCGCCATGGCCGCGCGAGCGATCCGTGGTGGAGATGCCGAGCTGATCATCGCCGGCGGCAGCGAAAGCATGAGCCGGGCGCCGTTCGTCCTGCCCAAGGCGACCTCGCCGTTCGATCGTAATGCCGAGATTTACGACACGACTATCGGCTGGCGCTTCGTCAACCCGAAGATGCGCGATCAATATGGCGACGACACCATGCCGAGCACGGCCGAAAACGTCGCCGACGAGTTTCAGATTTCGCGCGAAGACCAGGACAAGTTTGCGCTCCGCAGCCAGGAAAAGACCGCCGCAGCCCAAGCCAACGGCCGCCTTGCGGCGGAGATCGTTCCGGTCGCCATTCCGCAACGCAAGGGCGATCCGGTCGTCGTCAACCAGGACGAGCATCCACGCCCGACCAGCCTCGACGCACTGGCCCGCCTGAAACCGATCGTAAGGTCCGATGGGACGGTGACCGCG